>JAXHMM010000011.1 GCA_034521445.1 Balneolaceae bacterium
AGCCCATGCGCTTGTGCCGGAGGGTGTGATCGCTGGCGTAGAGCTGGCTGATCTCCCAGCTTACGAACACGACGATCACCATCAGCACCGCTGCGTGTACGTAGGAAATATCCATAGCATTTCACTTGATAATTGTAACAATCTGGCGGTCTGAGTGAAGAAAAGCAAATACATGCCCCTCTCACCTATCCCGAGCTATTTAAGGACTCCCCGGAAATGGTTACCTTGTCCGCTTTGTTGTCACCCTCGTAAGCTACTGTCGGCTACCGACGCCGTCCCGACTGAGCGAAATACCCCGCATGGCCCTGCAGACCGTATCGAAAAAACTGGAATCCGCCCTCCCCTGGAAAGGCATGGGCGAGGAGCTGGAGAGCCAGGGATGCCTGCACCTGGACCATTTTGTGGGCTCCACCCCCTCCCTGCTGGCCCACCGCCTGCAAAAGCGCTACCGGCGCATCGTGGTAATCTGCCCGGACCATGAAACAGCCGAATTCTTCAAAGGCGACCTGGATGCCCTGGAAGCCGACAACGCCCTTCTCTTCCCACCCACTGGCCGGAATCCCTACGACGACCAGCAGATCACCGACAGCACCCGCACCGTGCAGCGTTCGGAGGTGCTGGAGGAGATCCAGAAACACGACACTTCGCTGACCGTCACCTCGGCGGAGGCGCTCTTCGACAAGATCATCTCCCCCGAGGCCTTCCAGCAGTCGTCGTTTACCATCCGCACCGGCGAGGAAGTCGCCATGGAGAAGCTGCTGGAGGAGCTGGCCGATCAGAACTACGAGTCGGTCAGGTTCGTGGACATGCCCGGGGAGTTCGCGCGGCGCGGCGGCATCCTGGACATCTTTCCCTACTCGGGCGAATATCCCATCCGCCTGGAGTTTTTCGGAGACGAGGTGGACTCCATCCGCGAGTTCGACCCCGATTCCCAGCGTTCGGTTTCCTATCTCAACACCGCACGCCTGGTGCCGGACGTCACGCGCCTGGCGCAGGGCGGCAAGCAGCATCTGCTGAGTTATTTCGACGAGCACACCCTCCTGCTTGCCCTCAACGAGTCGCTTACCCGCGCCGACCTGGAAAACCGTTTCGGGGAGGCCGCCGAACGCTACAGGGAGCTCGAGAAGGAGGGGCGCGAGGATCTGTTGCCGCCCAAAGAGCTCTTCCTGGATCCCCATACGTTCGGACAGGTGCTGGAAGCAAGCACGCGCATCTACCTGGGAGGATTTTCAGAGCGGCGCGACGACCTGTGGAGCTGGCGCCTGGAGGCGGGTCCTCAACCCGACTTCAACGGATCCATCAAGCTGCTGCGCGAGCGCATCGCCCGGCTCAGTGAGGAGGACACAGAAACCTGGATTCTTTGCGACAACGAGGGGCAGCGCGACCGTTTCGAGGAGCTGCTTGGCGAGCCCTCCGAGGAGCTTCGCTACCACCTGGCCATCGAAACCATCCACGAAGGATTCATCCTCCACGACCAGAAGTTGGCCGTCTTCACCGACCACCAGATTTTCAACCGCTACCACCGCCCGAGTACCCGAAGACGGCGGCGCGCCGACAAGGGCGGCATCTCCTTCAAGGAGCTGCGCGACCTGAACAAGGGAGACTTTGTGGTGCACGTCGACTACGGCATCGGCAAGTTCGCCGGTTTCCGCAAGATCACCGTCCGCGGCGTGGAGCAGGAGTCGGTCGTGCTGCGCTACGCCGAGGACTCCGTGCTCTACGTGAACGTGACCAGCCTCCACAAGATCCAGAAGTACTCCGGCAAGGAGGGCACCCAGCCGCGTATCACCAAGCTGGGCAGCGGAGCCTGGGCGCGAAAAAAAGCCCAGACGCGCTCCAAGGTAAAGGACATCGCCCGCGACCTCATCGAGCTCTACGCCAAGCGCAAGTCCAAGAAGGCCTTCGCCTATTCGGAGGACAACGCATGGCAGACCGAAATGGAGGCGCGTTTCGAATTTGAGGAAACGCCCGACCAGCGCGAGGCCATCGAAGCCGTAAAGGACGACATGAAAAGCGACACCCCCATGGACCGCCTGGTCTGCGGGGACGTGGGCTTCGGCAAGACCGAGGTGGCCGTACGCGCCGCCTTCAAGGCTGTGATGGACAACAAGCAGGTGGCCGTGCTGGTGCCCACCACCATCCTGGCCGACCAGCATTACAAAACCTTCGCCAAGCGCATGAAAGACTTTCCGGTGAAGGTGGAAGTGCTCTCGCGCTTCCGCTCATCCAAGGAACAGAAGGAGGTGCTCGAGGGACTCAAGGAAGGTACGGTAGACATTGTGGTGGGCACCCACCGGCTCACCTCCAAAGACGTGGCGTTCGACGACCTGGGCCTGTTGGTCGTGGACGAGGAGCAGCGTTTTGGGGTGCAGGCCAAGGAGAAGCTCAAGGAGTACCGGGCGACGGTGGATGTGCTGACCCTTACGGCCACCCCCATCCCCCGCACCCTGCAGTTCTCGCTCATGGGCGCGCGCGATCTGTCCATCATCAACACCCCTCCGCCCAACCGCCAGTCGGTGCAGACCGAGATTCACTCCTTTGACGAGGAGCTTATCCGCGACGCCATCCTCCACGAGGTCTCACGCGGCGGGCAGGTCTTCTTTATCCATAACCGCGTGAAGAATATCGAGGAGATCGCCTCCATGGTGCGTCAGCTCATTCCCGACGTGCGCGTACGCTTTGCCCACGGGCAGATGAGCTCCTCCAAGCTGGAGAAGATCATCGAAGACTTCTACGCCCACAAGTTCGACGTGCTCATCTCCACCAACATCGTGGAGAACGGCATCGACATTTCCAACGCCAACACCATGATCATCAACCGGGCCGACCGCTTCGGACTGTCGGAGCTGCACCAGCTCAGGGGACGTGTGGGACGCTCCCAGCGCAAGGCCTACTGCTACATGATCACCCCGCCCATACAGACGCTCACCGACGAGGCGCGCAAACGCCTGCTGGCCCTGGAGGAGTTCTCCGATCTGGGCGCAGGATTCAACATCGCCATGCGCGACCTCGACATTCGCGGAGCGGGCGACATCCTGGGGGCCGAGCAGAGCGGCTTCATCAACGAGGTGGGCTTCGAGCTCTACCAGAAAATCCTCAACGACGCCGTCCGCGAGCTCAAGGAGGAGGAGTTCAGCGAGGTATTCGAAGATGTGGAGGTGGATCTGGAGCTGCCGGAGACACAGGTGGAGCACGATCTGCCCGCCCTGCTGCCGTCGGACTTTGTGGCCGACAACGTGGAGCGGCTCAACCTCTACCGCAAGCTCTCGGGCGCCGATGAGCTGGAGGAGATCAACGACTGGAAGGAGGAGGTGGAAGACCGCTTCGGCACTCTGCCCCAGGCCGCACAGAATCTGCTCACCTCCTTCGTCATCAAGCTCTACGCCTCGCGCCTCTTCTTCAAGAAGGTGACGGTCCGCTCCGGGCGCATGTGGCTGGTCTGTCCCGATCCCGACAGCGAGCTGGGCAACGAATTCTACGAAAACCGCTTTCAGGACATCCTGAAGGCTCTGCAGGAGCTCGCTCCCGACAAATTTGAAGTGGTCCAGAAAAAAGACAAGGTGCGCTTCGTGGTGCACGACATCGACGGGCTGGAGGACGCCGCCACCTTCCTGAAGGACCTGCACAAGGAGCGCTTCCGGGAGGAGGTCACCCTTGCTTGAACGGATCAAGAAGATACTGCGAGAGGGCGGCGTGGCCGCCTTCCCCACCGAAACAGTCTACGGGCTGGGCGCCTACGCCTGGAACCCCGACGCCGTGCGCCGCGTCTTCGAGCTGAAGGGCCGCCCCGCCGACAACCCCCTCATCGTGCACCTGGCGTCGGCCCGCATGGCCGCAGACTTCGTCCCGGAGATTCCCGAAGACGCCCGCACCCTCATGACCGCCTTCTGGCCGGGTCCCCTTACGCTGATCCTCCCCAAAAAACCCGAAGTGCTCGACCTGGTCACCGCGGGCCTGGACACCGTGGCCCTGCGCTGGCCCGCCCATCCCCTGGCGCAGGAGCTCATCGCCACCTGTGGGCCGCTGGTGGCCCCCAGCGCCAACAAATCCGGGCGGCCCAGTCCCACGCGCCCCGAACACGTGCGCGAGGACTTCGGGGAGGATTTTCCCGTATTGGAGGCCGGCGAGACACAGATCGGGCTGGAATCGACGGTATTGGACCTTTCCCGCGAGCCCTATACCATTTTGCGGCCGGGATACATCGGCCGCGAACAGATCGAGAAAGCGCTGGGCAAGGAGGTGCGCCTGGCCGATTCAGAGGAGGGCGAAGAGACCGATGGCGAGATCCCCGGCCGTGTCGGACAAACAGACGCCGACGCCCCCGCCCGCAGCCCGGGCACCAAGTATTCTCATTACGCCCCCTCGGCCCGGGTGCGCTGGATGGAAGAGGGAGAAGAGCCCGGCCGGGACAACACCCTCTACCTGATACATGCCGAGACGGCGGCCGAGCGGCCCAACGTGGCAAGCTACGAAAGCGACTACGAGCGCATGGCCCGTGAGCTCTACGACCGCTTCCGGCAGGCCGACCGCGAGGGTTACGCCCAGGTTGCCCTCCGACCCTTCACTGCCGACCTCCGCCGGAGTAAGCCCGTCGCCGAAGCCCTTCACAACCGCATTTCGAAGGCTATTGGCTGAGCCTGTACCTTGATGCGGACTGTATTGCAATTTGTCATTATATATACGAAATTTGTCTTAGCAACCATGCCATGAATGCGTTCACTCATGAATATTATAAAAGAGATTGCCACCCATTATAAGACGGATGATCAGAGCTTATATAAGCTGAGTAAAATGGCAAGGGAGGGTATCCCTTACAGCTCTTTTACCCTGATTGTGGAAGATAATCCATTCGATCTCTCCGACTGGGCGAAGTTCCTGGATATATCAGAACGAACGCTACAGCGATACAAAAAAGAAGACACTACTTTCAGTCTCCTTCACAGCGAAAAGATCTTGGAAATAGCTCTGTTAAATTTGAAAGGTATTGAGGTATTCGGGAATAAAGAGAATTACCATACCTGGCTTGATAGTAAGAGTATCGCACTAGGTGGAATAAAACCCAGAGAATTGCTGGATAACCATTTCGGGATAGAGCTGATCCGGGGCGAGCTGATCAGAATTGAACATGGCGTCCTTGCATGACCGTATTCCGGCTGTGTCGCAAACCTTACAGAAATGACCTGTCGGGGAGAGGGGCGGAAATCAAAGGGGGGCGCTGGAACAGCGAAGGTGTACCCCTGCTCTATACATCGCAGTCCCGTGCCCTTAGCGTAGTAGAACTGGCCGTTCACCTGCCCCTCGGAATTCATCCCCTGGACTATTTCATGCTGACTATCACGGTTCCCGATTTTGTACCCGTACAATCATCGGAGGAAATGGGACTGCCGGCAGATTGGAAAGAACGCCTGCATTCGCAATCAACGAGGGAAATCGGCAATCAATTTTTTGACATGAATACCCACCTCGTACTGGAAGTCCCCTCTGCGGTTGTGGAGGGTGACCATAACTACCTGGTCAACCCCCGTCATTCAGACTTTAACCAGGTAACATTAGTTGAGACGGTCCCTTTTCAATTTGACAGACGACTATTCGAGAGGGAGATTTAGTTTACTCGCTCAGTCTGATCAAGGGAACGCCCCCTAGTCAAACACCGTGAAGGTCTGGTCGGGCTCCAGGGCCAGCACCGACTCGGTCATCAGTTCAATAAGCTGCTCCACGTCGCCCACCGAGACCGTCTCCACCGGCGAGTGCATGTAGCGCAGCGGCAGCGAAATCAACCCGCTGGGAATGCCCGTCTTCTGGTGGAATATGCTGTCGGTGTCGGTGCCCGTGCGTACGCTGTTGGCCTCGTGCTGGATGGGGATCTCCTTCTTTTCGGCCACCCCTTCCACGAACTCCACGATACGCGGGTGGTTGGCCCCGCCGTGCTGCACCACCGGACCCCTACGCATCTTGATCTGCCCGTGCTCCTTGTTGTCGATGCCGGGCGAGTCGGTGGCGTGGGTCACATCGGTGACCAGCGCCATATCGGGCTCCAGGCGGTAGCTCATCATGCGCGCGCCGTAGCCCCCGACCTCCTCCTGTACGGAGTTGAGGGCCATCACGTTCACTTTCAGCTCCTCGCGGCGCTCCTGCAGGTTCTTCAGAGCCTGGGCGATCACAAAACCGCCGATGCGGTTGTCCAGCGCCCGTCCGGTGAGAATGTCGTCCGACAGGTACTCGAAATCACTGGCGTAGGTGATGGGATCGCCCACCTGCACCATCTCCAGGGCCTCCTCCCTGTCGGAGGCGCCGATATCCACGTAGATATCCTTCCAGGCCGGCTCCTTCCCTCCCCCGTTCTTGTTCTCCTGCAGGTGAATGGCGGTGTTGCCCGTCACGCCCGAAACGCGTCCCCGCTTGTTATGAATATAGACCCGTTTGGCCCGGGCAATAGTAGAGTCGCTGCCGCCCAGCTTGTTGATGTAGACAAAACCGTTGTCGTCGATGTATTGCACGATCATCCCGATCTCGTCGCAGTGCGCCTCCAGCATGACGGTAATCACGTCGAAGCTGGTGTTCAGCTTGGCCACCGCCGAACCATAGGCGTCGGTGTCCACCTCGTCGCTGAAACGCTCGGTATACGATTTCCACACCTTCTGGCCGGCCTTCTCGAAACCGGTGGGGCTGGGCGTGATGAGCAGATCTTCCAGGAATTCCCGGGCCGCATCGTCTAACATATTCCTCTTTTTCCGTTATATTTTGGTCGCTTACGAGCCTGAATATAAGAATCCCGCGGACAGCCCTAAACCCAATTTACCAGCGCGAAACCGGTCCCCATGGACGCACCCTCCTACGACGAATCCCTCTTCCCCCACTGGTTTCGCCTGCCGGTGCGCTTCCGCGACCTCGATCCCCTCAACCACGTCAACAACGCCCTCTTCAACACCTACTACGAGGAGGCGCGCATCGATTTCATCCGGGAAGTGCCCGCCCTGGTGCGCGGGCTGGAGGAGGGCTTCAGCTTCGTGCTGGCTGAGATCACCATCCGCTACCTGCATCCGGCCGAATTCCCCGACACTCTGCTGATCGGCACAGGCATCACGGACACGGGCAACAGCAGCATCAGCAGCTACCAGGCCGTCTTTTCGGGGGAGGAGAATCGGCTGCTCTCCACCGCCCGGGCCACGGGCGTCTGGTTTGACGTGGAGGCGGGACGGCCCGCGCGCCTGCCCGACCTCCCCGACCCGGAGGCTTTCCGCCCCGACGAACGCATGCTAAGCTATCGCGACCATGGATAAGAGCACCCAGTACAAAATTTTCAACGATCCCATCCACGGTTTCATCACCGTGCCCAAGGGCACCATCCTGCGGCTGATTGATCATGCGAATGTGCAGCGCCTGCGCCGCATCAAGCAGATGGGCCTGGGCTACCTTGTTTTCCCCGCCGCCGAGCACTCGCGCTTCTCTCACGCCATCGGCGCCATGGAACTGGCCCAGCGCACCCTCAACAACCTGCGCGAGAAAGACACCACCATCAGCGAGGCCGAGTACGAGGCCACCCTCATCGCGGTGCTCATGCACGACGTGGGACACGGTCCCCTCTCCCACACCCTGGAGTACGACCTCATCACCGACTTCCACCACGAAATGATGACCCTGGCGGTGATGAAAAGGATGAACAAGGAGTTCGACGGGGCCCTGGACCTGGCCATCAAGATCTTCACCGGGCAATATCCCAAAAAGCCCTTTTTGAATCAGCTCATTTCCTCGCAGCTCGACATCGACCGGCTGGACTATCTGAAGCGCGACAGCTTTTTCACGGGCGTCTACGAGGGCTCGGTGGGCATTGACCGCATCCTGAAGACCATGCGGGTGCACAAGGGCAACATCGTCATCGAAAAGAAGGGCATCTACGCCATCGAGAACTACATTCTGGCGCGCCGGCTCATGTACATGCAGGTCTACCTGCACAAGACCGTGCTCAGCGCCGACAAGCTGGTGCGAAACATCTTCGCCCGCGTGCGCCAGCTCATCGACCGAGGCATCAAGCTTTACCACCCTTCCCCTTCCATGGAGTATTTTCTGAAAAAGAAGCCCTCCGCCAAAAAGGGCATCAGCGGGGAGATCCTCGACCGCTACCTGGATCTGGATGACAACGACGTCTTCCAGAGCATCAAGTACTGGCAGAAATCCAGCGATCCCGTGCTGGCTGACCTCTGCCGGCGATTTCAGTCGCGTACCCTTTTCCGCACGACCTTTACCGGGGGACGCAAAATTACCAAGAAGATGAAGGAGGAGGTTAAACGGAAGACCAGGGCGGTGCTGGAGAAGCAGGGGCTGCCAGCCGATGAGGAGGCCGCCTCCTACTATTATGCCTTCGACCGCAGCTACAGCGAAGCCTACAAATACGAAAAAGAGGGCATCTGGATCCTGGAGGGCAAAGAAAAAGCGGTGGAGTTCTCAAAAGCCGCTGACACCGACAATATTATTGCGCTCACCGAGCCCGTGGTGAAGCCCTTCATTGTGCACTTGAAGGATTTTGAAATTGAGGGGATTTAATACTTTCACCTTGCCAGTTCCTGCATTGGCGGGAGGGTCGAGACGATTATTCGACGCTCCAAAAAGACGACCAACAAACCTTTAAATCTCTAATCACGGGCGTAGCTGTTTAGGTGAAGCTTTCACAGAATGACTGAGATTCTCGTCCGGCTAGCCACCCGGCCCCGAATTGATAAGCCACATAAGTCCATAGACGCTTCCCCTTTGGGAAGTAGTCTCAGATAAACGCCTGGACAACAATTAATGTCCAATTGACCGAAGAACTGTTACTATCACTGTAAATAAATAGGATAAATAGAGCTGAAATTATTAGTGAAAACAGGTGTCCACCAGCCCTTCCAACAGGTCATAGAAAAGGTGTGGGAAGAGATGCCTTTCTAATACATAAACGCGTTAATGCGTGGGTTATATGGCGGCTCTTGTTTGCTATAGTTGAAGTTTAAACTAGTTTAAGATTCGTTCAAATTATCTTCAAGGTTTTTGTTATTGGGATTGCAGGTTTTAAGGTTTGATAGACCACGCAACTTTTTACTGCAGCACCAAATAAAGTATTTAAAACCTTTTCTCCTGCATTGTCTGAACCTAATTCTACCTCCATATTAATTTTTTGAAATCCAACTGGAACAGATTTATCAAACTTTAATGTTCCGCGGACATCAAGGTTGGCTTCAACTGACACTTTTGTGTGCTGCAATTGAACTTCTAATCTATCTGCAATCATTCTTAAGGTACTTTCTAAGCAAACAGCCAATGCGGCACATAAAATGTCTCCGGGTGTTGAGTAATCGTGATCACCGCCTACAGCTCTATGGAGACCCGTTTTGAGTGGTAATTTTAGCTCATCATTCATTAGAACTTTAGAATGAAATGGATCATCCAAGTTTTCACCTTCAACTACTGCTGAATCTATAATTAACGCTTTCTGTGGGTCATCATCATAGATTTTCTTTAGTTGATTATGCCTTTTTACGACTTCGGATTTTACATTTCGCAGTTTAAGTTTTTTAGCTAAATGCTTAGCGGTAAATTTAATGTCGTCTTTTTCCATAAAATGTATTTATGCTTTTTTAATGGGTATTAACATTGGAATAACCCCAGTGCGGTTGATGTTATCCTCACTTCGCTCATAAGTTTTCTTAAGGTTATTCTTATAAATTAAATAAACAATTTGAAGAAAATCGCTCTCAAATCAAAGTAACTTACTACATCACCGCACTGTTTGGATGCTGAATTAAGCCATATAACGACATTGCGCATAAGCTGCAGGAGCCAACGCGTTGAAATAATTTACAAATGAATGGATGAATAATAAATGGAAGCGGGCAGGAACAGGCGAGGCCTGTCCGCTTAGTGCGCTGGTTATGTGGTGGTCCTATTCAATTGAGAATTTGGGCTCAGGGTTAACTAGTTCTCTCATTTTTCAATTCTCTCGGTAATTATCAATCATAAAAATGCTCCCATCTCGATTTAGAAAGAGATTTTCCTCCGATGTGAGTAGCTGATAATCATATTTCCCCAGAAATGATGCCTCTCTAGAGGTGTTGTCAATGCTGTAGTGGCTGTATGAAATCATAAATGAAGTGGAGTTGGGCTCCTCACGAACTCCATTAACGACACGGACCATCACATCTCCATTTTCTTCTAAATATAGACCGTTCATAGCATCGTAATCTGCGATTATAGGAGAAAGACCTCTCATATCCCCTTCAGAAGAATAACGGATTTCCAAGTTAGCATAGTTAAAATCTTCTACGCGGTACAGTCGATCCAGTTCAAAATCATTGTTAAAAACATAGACCAAAGGGAAAGAATTGTACATCAAATAAATAAGATTTCTATCCGGGTCGACTCTGACTTTGCCCTCGGAATACAAATTAGTCAATCTTCCAATATCCGTGTGATAAAACCTTCCAAAAGATTGGAGCAGGTTTCCTTCTTTGTCAAAGACATGCAAGGGATGATCACTTGATACACTCTCCGGTAACCCCAAGGCAAACAACCGATCCTCCGTCACTGCAATCGAATGAGGCACAAATTCAAGGTTGATGGAACGTACATATTGGCACGGAGTACTGCTACACTCGAAGATCGATATCAACCCCTCAGCGCCTGATACAAATACTTGTCCTTCCCAGACAGTGAGGTCACTTGGTTGAAACAAATCACCCGGTCCTCGTCCCGCTTGAGCTATTTTCTGTACTTCATTGCTTGACGAGTTATATTCGTACAGGATGCTATTGGAGATATCCAGGATAACTCCTCTTGTTTTATCATCCGTTACATACTGAAAGATCACATCAGTGCCTACAAAAACATCCAGTTTTAGTGGGGCGTTAGCACTACTTTGCCCTTCGTTTGAGAATTCCTCCAGTAATAGATTCGTATTACGTTTATCGGCACCCAGGGGAATGGCCTCTTCATTGATGTAAGGGATATTTTCCAGTATCGGATGAGTTACCGTTTGTGCGGTTACCCACTCAGCGCTCACAAATAAAAAAAGTATTGCCATGACAATATTATAAATACTTATTCTGATCATCATAATATTTCCTTCAATCTTAGATTTTTAACTAATGAGTGATATTACTTTCACTTTTGTGATCTCAGTAACTTAGCCACATAACGTTGCTGCAAATAACCTGCGTAGTTACTAAGAATGTAATTTAACAGATTGAAGAGGAACCGAAAGAGGAGAGGGGGTGGAAGCGCTTCTGCCACGTTAGGTTAATTTGCTGGTTAGAGTGCCAGGATTAGACTCGTTGTCTCCACTTTTCAGGATCACTTCGTTGATCAAGAATTGCGAGAATTGTTATGCTTTCTGGCTCATCAATAAAATAGGGCATTTAACTCCGTTGGAGTGATTTCCGATTAAAACGTACAATAAGTGTCCGACAAATTCCTGTTGATCCAACTGGCGATGGTTGAACCGGTACTCAATTTCTTTGAGGTAGTATAAAAAGTTTTCTGCACTTACTCCGTGGTAGCGGAGAAGACGTTCTTTGGCATACCCCCAAAAGCCTTCGATTCCGTTGATACTGGCTGCTCCGCGAGCGTATTCAGCCTGGCCGTGATCGACCGTTTGATGATCAGCAAGCGGAGTCCTCGGACTGCCAGGTGTCGGAGTAGATGGTTGTTTCAATGGACACTTTATCACGGATGATATCTTGTAGCGTGAGTTTGTCTACTTCGGCGACAGGAACGACATACACGATCCCGTCCTGGCGCTGATAGATCCCAAAAACTGGCTGCTGTAGCTCCTTGGCCCCTCGCCCGCGTTTTACCTTGCCGGCCTTACGCAGGCGCTTCCGGTCGCTGTGGCGACGGTTCTTGAAACTCGGGCCAAAGTAGGTGCCTTCCGGCCCGAGGCCGGACCTATCTCGTGGGCCTGCGACAGGCTGAATCTGCCCGGGCGACTTCGAACGCTTGGAGGCTCTTGTCTGTACGCGGCCGAAGCAGCGGCCGCACGCGGCCTGGTCTGGCCGCTTGCAGTCGCGCGGCACGACCTGCACGATTCGGTAAGCTCTTCAGCTCGAACCGCCGAACGGGCCGTCCTCCAGGCTGTCTTGGCCGGCTTTCTGGTAGGAGCAGCTCCGCGACTGGGGGTGCCAGGTGACCTCACCCTGCAATCTGCGGCCCGTAGCATCGCCCCGGGCATCGCCAGCGGCCGTTCAGCGGGCTTCCAGAATCGACGCGTCCAATCCGCGCAACCAGGCTGCCGGCGTGTGCGACCCCCGCAACGGGCCGCACGCCAGATACGGCCAACGGCGCGAAGAACGTAAACCACGCGTAAATATGCTGCACAGGCGCTTACCGCCGCAGAGCCACACTCCCGCAGACGGGGGCATGCCCGGAGATCATTGGCACGTGCCGGAAGCGAGCTACTAAAGCTCGCCGCACGGTATCCATGTAGATTGTTTGATAATGAAGAGGATTGCGTTGAACCGTAGCGATTTTGGCATCCACGCACCGAACAAATTCTTTGCTTAGACTGGCGAGCTGCTTCTCATACCACCAATACGCTTGATCAAAATCTCGCTCTGCCTGAAGAGTAAAAATTAAGCGTTTGCTCACGAGGGGTCATAAGTATTGATCCCGAATCTCATCCCAAGATTTCCCTCTTTTCTTATCCTCTTGAAATGATTTCAGTCTCTCTTCTAGAATACTCTTGTGGTGATCGGGGAGAGGTACGTCATTTGGTTCGGATGCAATGGAATCCCAGAGTGCCTCAACGACGAGGAGCTTCTCGCTTTTATTTAGCTCGCTGAGTTGCTTGGCCAGTGCTTCATCCATGATGATGCTTTTAAATGATCATCTGGAATTTACTAAAAATGGGTCAGAATACAATTAACTGCTGAGGGAACGGGAAGTGGGTAGGCACTCTAACGTTGCTGCAAATAACCTGCGGGGGACTACAGTTCTAATGTAACAGACATTTCGGGAACCGCAAGCTGTGAGGTAGGGGGAGGGGCTCTGCCCCGTCAGGTTGATTTGCTTGTTATGGTTGCGAACGATCGCTGATCAGGTTTCATCAACTATCTGCAGGACCCGATCAACCAGTTCTTGGGATATCCAAAAATTCGTTTGTAGCATTTTTTTAATCAGCGGTTTGACAGCCTGAATATGTCCTTTCCTTTTTGCTGTTACCAGGACGCCTAGCGAGCCGGTAATTGTCACTCCCATCTCAGTAGCTGCTTTTCTTCCCTTGATCTCATCGATGATCAACAACGAATTACTTTCCTCCGAAGCCAGTGCAATACTTGTCGCTTCACCCGGATCCAAATAGCTGGCTAACCCTTTATCAAGACCAGACGTCGGTTTCTTTACTTCAACCCAATCCGGAAGAGATTGACTAAACTCTTTCGAAACGGTTTCCGTGATATGGATTTTGCCGAAAAGATCCTTCAGGAGATCTAACTCTCCGATTTTGTAGAAAAGAATAAGGCAGCTCGTGTCAGAAACTGTGACCTTGGGCATTTTCTATATCTTGATCCAATTCCTCTGCCGGATGATTGATGAGCGCTACATTATACTCCGCGAGAAGCTCCATAAACGTCTCTTTGGAATATCCTGCTAATTCTGCTGCCTGGCCCAGAGTTAATTTTCCTCTCTCGTACAATTTGGATGCCAAAGACATACGGGCCTCTTGATCATCTATCTCTGCTGTGTTTGGTATGTGTATCGTAAGAGTTTTCATAGATGAAAAGTAATTAATTTTTCCTACTAACGATAATCATCCATCAATGGTGTTTACGGCTTGCAATTAGGGCATGAGGAGTGAGCAACATAACATAATCTTACACCACTAACGTAGCTGATAGTGGTATATCAAGCAACTGGAGTGCCCATCGAAAAGCTCTGGGTTGGGACACTGGGAATTGCCGTTGATGTAATATCTTGATATAACATCTTGACGTAACTACAGGTTTTATGTCTGAGGGGGTATAAGGTGAAAGGCGGCCAAAAGTCTCATTTCTACGCATACCACAAATGCGATCCTTATGATAGGCGAACTAAATTCCTGGTGGAATAAACTGGCGCAACATTCCCCTTAAGCCAATCTCACCTAAATCGAATCCTCTCTATCTAATCCGATACGCGGTCGTAAATAACGAACGAAAGGTCTTCCCGGTCGTCTCGCATGACCTCTTTCCAGATGCTCCCGACGTCCTCGCGGTACTCCGGGAAATAGGTGTCTCCCTCAAACTCCTCGCGGATCTCGGTAATGTACAGCCGGTCAGCGTAGTCCATAAACTGCCGGTAGATCTCCCCTCCCCCGATGATAAACACCAGATCGTGGTTGCTCAGGTAGCTGATGGCCTGACTGACGGATTTGAAGGCGGTGATCTCCTCCAGGTCGTCGTAGGTGCGGGTGCGGCTCAGTACTACGTTTTCGCGACCTTCCAGCGGGCGCTCGTTGAGCTCCTCAAAAACCCCGCGTCCCATCACGATGGGATTTCCCATGGTGGTCTCCTTGAAGTGCACCAGGTCGTCGGGGAAGTGCCAGGGTAGCTTGCCGTCTTTTCCGATGACCAGGTTGGGATCGTGTGCTGCGATGATGGCTAGGGTCATACGGCCACCTCGAATTTGATGGAGGGGTGCGGATTGTAGTTCTTCAGCTCAAAGTCCTCGAAGGTGAGCTCGTCCACCGGCTTGTCGGCGATCTCCAGGGTGGGAAGCTCGCGGGGCTCGCGCTCGAGCTGTTCCTTTAGTCCGTCCACGTGATTCATATAGATATGCGCGTCCACGATGGTATGGGCGAAGGTGCCGTAGTCAAGTCCCACTTCGTTGGCGACAGCCATGGTGAGGGCGGAATAGCAGGCCAGGTTGAAGGGAATACCCAGGGCGATGTCGCCGGAGCGCTGCGTCAGGTGACAGTTGAGTTTGCCGTCGGCCACGTTAAACACGTACATCACGTGGCAGGGCGGCAGGGCCATTTGATCCAGCAGGCCGGGGTGCCAGGCGGAGACCACGATGCGGCGGCTGTGGGGGTTCTCCTTGAGCATGGTGATGGCGCGTTCCACCTGGTCGAGCTCCTTGTCGATGGTAACGGTTTTTGTGAGATGGGAGGCGTCTCCCTCAAAGCTGATCTCCTCGGTCTCCGAATAGGGAAAACGGCGCCACATGACCGGATAGATGGGTCCCACATGCCCGTCCTCGTCCGCCCACGCGTCCCAGATGTGACAGTCCTGCTCGTCGCGCAGCCAGCGGATATGGTCCTCCCCGCGCAGGTACCAGAGCAGTTCCAGGATGACCGAACGGAAGTATACCTTCTTGGTGGTCAGCAGCGGATAGCCCTCCGCCAGGTCCACCTTGTAGAATTCCGAGAAGCTGGAGAGGGTGTCGGTGCCGGTCCGGTTTGATTTCCGCACGCCGTTGTCAAGGACGTTGCGTACCAGGTCGAGGTACTGTTTCATCTACGGGTTGCTTGGGTCTGTCTTTTTGAATTTTCGGATCTCTAAAGGGCTACGCCTTGAAGTAACGCTATTGCAATGGAAAAGTAAATGAGAATTCCCATGACGTCGCTCAGCGTGGAGACGAAGGGAGCGGAGCTGACAGCCGGGTCCAGCCCGAACTTGGAGAGCATAAAGGGCAGCATGGAGCCGCTAAGGTTCCCCCAGAGCACCACCCCGATGAGGCTGAGCGCCACCACCGTCGCACTGGCCAACATGTCGTCGGACACCCCGCCGTGCAGGGCCCATGTCCAGGCCAGGATAATGCCGAAACCGATAACTGCCATGAGCAGGCCCAGCATGAGTCCGGAGAGCAGCTCCCTCCCCATGACCTTGAGCCACTCGTCGCGGTCAATGTCGTCGGTGGCGAGGGCCCGGATGATGAGCGTGGCGGCCTGCGATCCAGAGTTGCCCCCGCTGGAGATGATCATCGGGATGAAAAGAGCCAGGGTAACGGCGTTGGCAAGCACGCTCTCGTAGCCGTCCAGCACCGAGGCGGTCAGCAGCTGTCCCACA
This sequence comes from Balneolaceae bacterium, assembly GCA_034521445.1. NCBI lineage: Bacteria > Pseudomonadati > Balneolota > Balneolia > Balneolales > Balneolaceae > Balneolaceae bacterium. Next base: position 16,008 of record JAXHMM010000011.1, read on the forward strand.
AACAGGATCAACAGCCAGCCGATGCGCTTTTTGACCATCTCAAGGATGGTGGTCTGCGAGTAGTAGTCGTCGAGGGCATCCATACCGGCCATCAGCTGCATGTCCTCGGTGGTCTCCTCCTCGGCCACGTCGATCACATCATCCACCGTCACGATGCCCACGAGGATGCCGTCGGAATCGACCACAGGCATGGCCACACGGTCGTACTTGGAGAGCATCTTCACAGCATCCTCCTGGTCTTCGAAGGCGCTCAGCGCCTCAAAACTCTCGTCCATCAGCGAGCTTATGGTGGCCTCGGGGTCGGCCAGGATGAACTGGTTGAGCCGCAGGTCGTCGATCAGCTTTTCGTTCTCGTCCACCACGTAGATCACGTTTACCGTTTCGGCGCTGTGCCCGTAGCGCCTTATATGCTCCATGGCGCGCTGCACGGTCCAGTCCTGTTTCACCTTCACATAACGCGGGGTCATCAGCCTTCCCACGCTCTCGTCGGGGTAGCCCAGCAGCTTGGTCACCAGGCGGCGGTCCTCGGCCTTCATGGAGCTCATCACCCGCTGGGTGAGGTGGCCGGGCAGCTCCTCCATGAGGGCCACCCTCTCGTCAGGCTCCAGGTTGGACATAACGTCGCTGAGCTGCTGGGCGGTGAAGACCTCCAGAAGTTCGGCGCCCTTGACGGTGCTCAGGTAGGAGAAAACGTCGGCGGCTTTCTGCTTTCTGAGGAGGCGGAAGATGACCACGGCCACCTCGTTGTCCAGCTCCTCCAGCAGCTCGGCCACGTCCACCGCAGGCACGTCGTTCAGAATGTCCTTGAGCGCCACCCAGTCCTTGGCTTCGATCAGCTCGTCAAATTCGGGTTTCAGCAGGTGGACAATCATCGGACTTCCGCAATATGGGACGGTTTACGGGGATGGTTTCGCGGCGTCCTAATTTACGGGCTTCTCCCCTGTTTTAAAAAAATGAGGTGACCGGCTAAGAGATTTTTGCGATTTTACCTCCGCTTTGTCACATTGTGCCATGCTTTTTAACGAGGAAGTAGCAACAGCTTGAAGATCATCATTATCGGGGCGGGCGAAATAGGCTACGAACTGGCCAGCCTGCTCTCCAAGGAGCAACACGACGTGGTGGTCCTGGACCGGGACAAGGAGTGTCTGGACAAGGTGAAGGCAAACCTCGACGTGCTCACCCACGAAGGCAACGCCACCTCGGTCAAGGACCTGGTGGATTCGGGCGTGCGGGACGCCGATATCATGATTGCCGTGACGAGCATCGACGAGGTGAACATGATCGCCTCCATGATGAGCAAGCGCCTGGGCGTTGAATTGGTAATCGCACGGGTGCGCAGCGATGAGCTCTCGCGTCCGGGCGCCCCGCTGAAGCCCACCGACCTGGGCATCGACGTAATTATCCATCCCGAGCAGAGCGCCGCCTATGAGATTGTGCGCCTCATCAAGCGCGCCTCGGCCAGCGACCTGGTAAACCTGGCCGATGGCAAGATGCAACTCATCGGGCTGAGGCTGGGCAAAAATTCGCCCCTGGTGGGCATGTCGCTGGAGCAGTACGCCGAAAAGCATCCCGATCTTACCTTTCGGGTGGCGGCCATCTCCCGGCGTACGCTTACCATCATTCCCAGCGGCTCAGTGAAGCTGCAGGCGATGGACCAGATCTTCGTGCTGGCCCGGACCGAGGACATCCCCGCCGTCATCAAAACCACCGGCAAGCCCGATGTGGAGATCAACTCCATCATGATTTCGGGCGGCACGCCCATCGGCGCCATGATCGCGCGTATCCTCACTCAGGAGGAGAAAAACTGGAAGATCAAGCTCATCGAGCCCGACCGCAAGATTGCCGAAGAGCTGGCTCAGGAGCTCAAGGACGTACTGGTGCTCAACGGCAACCCTACCGACCCCGACCTGCTGGCCACGGAGGGCATCACCGACACCGACGCATTCATATCGGTAACCGACGACGAGGAATCCAATATCATCTCCTGCCTGATGGCCAAGCACCTGGAGGTCAAGAAAACCGTGGCGCTGGTCTCGAAGACTGACTACATCCCCCTCAGCCAGACCATTGGACTGGATGCCGCCGTCAACAAGAAGTCGGCCGCCTCCAACGAGATTCACCGCCACGTACGCCGTGGACGCGTCATCTCGGTGACCGCCCTGCAGGGTATCAAGGCTGAGGTGATCGAGCTGCAGGCCGCGTCCGGATCGAAGGTGGTAAAAAAACCCATTCACAAGATTTCCTTTCCCCAGGGCTGCGTAATCGGGGGCATTATGAGCAACGGCTCGGTGGAGATTGCCACCGGACAGTCGCAGATCAGGGCCAGCGACCGGGTGATCGTCTTCTGCATGCCCGAGGCGGTCGACAAGGTAACCTCACTCTTTAACTGATGCTCAGAAGCCCCTCCGACAGTTTCAGGCGACCGAAGATCGACTATCTCACGGTGCTGGGTATCCTGGGTTCCTTTATCTTCTTCCTGGGCTTTGCCCTGCTGATTCCCATGATTATCTCACTGCACTACGGGGAGGAGATATGGGACACCTACCTATACTCGGCGGGGATAGCATTTGGCTTCGGGGGACTGCTCTGGGTGCTGTTCAAGCCGCGCCACGAGCTGCGCATACGCGAGGGGTTCCTGGTAGTGAGCTGCACCTGGCTCTTCCTTTCGCTGGTGGGCGCCCTTCCGTTCGTCATTTCGGGCATTCTCCCCAGTTACACCGACGCGGTCTTCGAAACCATGAGCGGGCTCTCCACCACGGGTGCCACCATCTTCAACGGGGTAACGGCCGATGGCTTCCAAAACCCGCAGATCGAGGCCCTGCCCATGAGCATCCTCTTCTGGCGCTCCCTGGCCCACTGGCTGGGCGGCATGGGCATCATCGTGCTCACCATCGCCATCCTGCCCCTGCTGGGCGTGGGGGGCATGCAGCTCTTCGCGGCGGAGTCGCCGGGCCCCACCACCGACAAGCTCACCCCGCGTGTGCAGGAGACGGCCAAGCTGCTCTGGATTGTGTACGTCTCTTTTACCTTCGCGGAATTCCTGCTGCTCTGGGCCGCGCCGTCGATGGACTGGTTCGATGCCCTCAACCACGCCTTCGCCACCATGGCCACCGGGGGCTTCTCCACCAAGAACGCCAGCATACAGGCCTTCGACTCGATGTATGTGGACGGGGTGATCACCCTCTTCATGTTCATGGCGGGCATCAGCTTCGCCATGCACTTCCGGCTCTTCCGCGGCGACGCAGCATCTTTCTTCAACAACCGCGAGACGCGATTCTACGCGCTGATCACCGGCATCAGCATCCTGGTGCTCTCCGGATCCCTCTGGCTCTTTAATAACTACGACGTGGTCAGCGCCCTCCGCTACGGGGCCTTTCAGGCCGTGGCCATCGTGACCACCACCGGCTTTGGGACGGACGACTACGAGCTCTGGCACTCCTTCGGGGCCTTTTTCCTGTTTTTACTCTTCTTCACGGGAGGCTGCGCCGGCTCCACGGGCGGAGGCGTAAAAATGATCCGCTGGATGATTATCATCCGCAACTCCCTGCGTGAGTTCAAGCAGATCGTCCATCCCAAGGCCGTGCTTCCCATCCGCATCGGCGACAAGGTGGTGGATTCGGACATCCAGCGCACGGTGCTCAGCTTTTTCGTGCTTTACCTGGTGGTCTTCGGCGTGGGGGCGCTGATTATCGCGATCATGGGCTACGACATGAAGTCGGCCATCGGGGCCAGTATCGCCTGCCTGGGGAATATCGGTCCGGGCTGGGGCGAGTTCGGTCCGACGGACAGCTACGCGCATCTGCCCTATTTCGGAAAGTGGGTGCTCATTCTGATGATGATGATCGGGAGGCTGGAGCTGTTTACGGTGCTGCTGATCTTTACGCCTGCGTTTTGGCGTCAATAGGGATACTGCTATTCTTAACTGGAAATTTTATACATCCTCATTACCTGTCCTATCTACGACCGTATATAAAATTTAGGTTTAGAATAGCAGTATCCCTATTGCCTTAATTTCTGTATTTCGCATAAATAATTTAGATTGAATAAGGGACGTACCCTCCTCCTATATCTGAAACCTGCCCGCGGCCGGTTCGTATCCGCCAAGGATTCTAGTGTAGGTGTGCATCCTGGTGTTTCCAGGCCAGTCCAACCATTCGGCAGCTAACATCCACCTCCATCCCACTCCTCTCTCTGATGACAAATGATCGCAAACCTGTCATGAGCGACAGTAAGGCCGGCATGGAAAAATGGATAGGCATCCTGCGGGCTGTCGTTTTGGGATGGACCGCCTTCACCACGGTTTTTATCTGGACCGTCAGCAATCGAGGATTCTGGCGTCCTTCTATCTCTTCGGCTTCCATTGGGATGGAAGGTGCCGGGCGTACCACCTCCTTTTGGATCATCCTGGCGCTGGCCCCCCTGGCACTGACACTCTTCTACCTTCACGGCAGACGCAGAATGCAGCCGCTCTACCGCACCGGTTTCCTGCTTTGGAATCTTCTCCTGGCAGGTATCGTCATCTACGTTGCAGTGAGCACGGGATGGGAATCCAACTTTGTCGGGGGCACCTGGGGTTGGGAAGTGCCGCTGGTCCTCCTGGCCTTCCCATTCGGATTGGTGGCCGTCAGCGCCGTGGCCTGGATCTACCTCGATTCCAAGCTTCCCGGCGAAGCGCCCCGAGGGTGGAGCGACCTGCGCTGGAGGACCCTTGCAATCGCCCTGCTGCTGACTCCGTTGATAGCGCTGATATTCCAGATGGGCGAAGGCTACGACTGGAGCGCCAAGGTGGCGACGGGTACAGCCATCCTGCAGTGGCTCATGTTCATCCACTCCCTCGAAAATAGCCGTTGAACACCTTGAAAAAGATAAACAGGCGCGTACAGGTCCTTTTACGGCCTAAATGGGTCATGCCATATCAAGATGAGGAATTGGGCAGGTATAGTCCCCTTCAGGGCCTAATTGGGTCATGCGATACTTGATAAGGCGGGATATCCGATATGAGCCAATTCTAGCCCTGAAGGGGACTATACCTGCCTAGTACCGAATCCAGTTCCTATCCTCCAGCCATTGAATCAACGCCGGCAGGAAGGTAAGCGCCGCCACCAGCGTCATGCCGATGCCGATCACCGCCATAATGCCCAGCGACTGCAACCCGGGGTGTGTGGTAAAGATCAGCCCCGAGAAACCCAGCATGGTGGTCATCGAGCCGATAGTCACGTGCTGTCCTGTGCTGGAGAGCACCTCCCACATGGAGTTCCTGCCCTCGTCGCGGTAGCGGTGGGCCAGGTGAACCCCGTTGTCCTCCCCTATGCCCAGGATGGCCGGAAGCACCACCAGGTTGTAGAAATTGAACATCATGCCGGTCAGGATCATGATCCCGAAAAGCCAGAGCAGTCCCACCACCAGCGGCAGCATGGCGATGAGGGTCCACCGCAGCGAGCGGAAGGCGATCAGCATGAGCAGGAAGACCATGGTGAAGGTGGCGCCCACCATCCAGGGACTCTCGCTGCGCATCAGATCCAGCATTTCAGCGGCGATGATGGAGGTGCTGGCGGCGTGGAAGGTCTTGCCGCTGTCCAAGGTCACTTCGCCCACATCCTCCTTGAAGGCGATGGAATTACGTCCGTCGGCCAGTCCCACGCTTGGGTAGACGATCACGAAATTGCCCACCTCGCCCTCGCGCGTCACAAACTGGTTGCGAAAATAGTCGGGGATATCATCGATGCTCATGCGGGTCCGGGTCTGGGCGGCCCTGCGAAGGCGATCCAGCTGCGGGTCGTCCTGTCCCTGGATGACGGGGTCGTTGAGCAGTTCGCGAATGTCCGATATGCGCTGGAGTTTAGCCGTGGCCGCAGAATCGGTGGGTGGAAAGCGCTCAGGCAGGGCTTCCACCTCGGCGATGGTGGGACTGGTGGTGTCGGTGCGCATGCGGTGGCGCAGTTTCTCCAGGATCTGGATGACCTCCTGCTGGTTGTCGGCCAGAAGGTAGGCGGGGTTGTGCTTGTCGCTGGTATTGACCCGATCGGTAATCTCGCGAAAAGACTCATAGCGGGGGAAGTCAGGCTCCAGCTCCCCGAAGTCGTACTGGAAACGAATATTGCTGGAAAAGATCCCAACCAGCACAGCCACGGCCAAACCTGACAGCACGATGGTGCGGGCCATCGGGAAGCGGCGGGGACCGGACGCCCTCCTCTCCACCGACTCCACATTCAGCAGGATCCAGTTGAACCGCTCGCATATCACCAGCAGAGAAGGCAGCACGAAGAGCATGCAGAGCAGCGCCAGGATGATGCCCGAGCCGGCGATAAATCCGAATTCCGAGAAGCCTCGGAAGCGCGCCAGCACCAGCACGTAGAGGGACAAGGCCGTGGTCAGCCCGCTCACCATGATGGCCATGCCCGTCTTGTCATAGGTACTCTGAAGGGCGTCGGGGATGTCCAGCCCGTCAGATCGGAATTCGATGTAGCGGGCGTAGAAGTGGATGCCATAGTCAATGCCCATACCGAACAGTATCACGAAAAGCACCGAGGTCATGGTATTAAGCATGCCCAGCACGGCGTAGGTGATCCCGAAAGTCCACGAGAGGCTGATCACCAGCGGCAGGCCGATGACCAGCACGGGCACCGGCACCCTCAGCAGATGGCTCCATACGGCGTGCGTCTGTCCCCTGCTACCCCCGCGGCGGTAGTGGATGTATTTTTTGATGAAAAAGTAGAACATCACCAGCAGGATCACCGTGGAGATGCCGGAGGCGAAACTGCGGAAGACGTCATTCATGATGGAGTCGATCTCCTCCAGGTGACGCTGCAGTCGTCCCCCGTAGCGCACCTCCATCTGGGGATGATAGGAGGCCGGCTCCATGACGGCGGCCAGGGAGTCCACACTTGCGAACATGTCGCGAAGGAAGCTCAGGTTGCTCTTCGAGCCGGTGGGATAGAAATGCACCACCATGACCGTGGAGTCGGGGCTCATGGGATACTCGTCGGGGATGAGGTCGTTGTAGCTCTCCTCAAAACGCTCCAGGTTCTGCTGCTGGGCAGCCTCATCCCCTTCCTCATCCAGTCCCAGATCCATGTAGAAGGGATTGGCATCCTCCTTGGCCTGATGGATTTCCGACTCCAGGTAATCGGCGATATCGGTCAGCTCGTTGTCGGTGGCGAAGTAGAGAGCGTTGTCCTTGAGCACCTCCACGTCCTTGCGGAACTCGGCCCGCTTGAAGAAGTAGTTCTCGGTGGCGGGATCGTAGAGCTTGAGGGCCTGCTGTATGAACTCATTGGCGAAGGCGCGGTTGGCCTCAAAGGAGGGCGACTGAATGGCCAGCTCCATGGAGGTCTCCCCGCCAACCGTCTGCTGCAGTCGCTCCAGTGCGATAACGTGGTCGTTGGTTTTGGGAAGTAGATTGGCCAGGTCGGTATCCACCTTGAGCTGCACGGCAAAGTATCCGGCCACCGCCGCCGTTACCAGCGCAAAGGCGATTACGCCGAAGGGATTCCGGTAGTTAAACCGGATCAGGGGACGCAAGTAATTCAGGATTTTGTCCATTCGCTGTCAACCCTACGAAATATGACCCTGCATGAAAGGCGTGAATTTAACCATTTTATTCCATCTTGTCGGTCTTCAGTTGCCCACGGGCTTCAGTATGAAATCATCGTAGTCGGCCATTACGTGGGAACCTGTGCTGTCGCCGTCGCTCAATACCAGGATGGCCAGGGGCTGCTTGGGAGGCGTCTCCCCGAAGAGTTCTCGGTAGTCCTCGTATATGTTGCGCTCGAAGGTGACCCACTCGCCTGTGCGCGCCTCACCCGACTCGATCACGAGGATTTTCTGGTTGCCGAAGAGCTTGGAAAACTGCGAGCCGGTCTCCCTGGTAGTGCTCCAGGAATAGCGAATGGACTTAGGCACTTTTCGAAAGAGCACATGGCCGAATTCGAAGACCACATAGACGCTGACCACAGAGTCGTTACGGTCGCTGACGTCTTCATCGGCGTTATCAGGAAGCTCGTGAGCGCGCACCCGCCAGCTTAACACAGGCGTCTCGTGGATGTTTACCATTTCCTTGTTCGCGAGCGGATAATTGATATGCTTGGCGTGCATACCCTCGTACCGTAGAAAGCGGTTGCCCTCCTCCTCCATAATCCGGTATTTGTACTCTTCCTGAACATTAGAATCATAATTCACCAGTTCCCTGTTCCCGTCCCGGTCAAACCAGCCGACAGGCAGTCCCCCGACGGGATCGCTCTCAAAATCATCCAGCAGAAGGGAGCCGTCGGCCAGTCGTTCCGGTGCACCTGCCTGCTTCTGGGCACTGGTTTCCGGTGGCACGGCCAGCAAAACCGCAAGCAAGCATAGCAGGATGCGCATGGTATGGATGGGGGTTCGAATGTTGTGCACGGTAATCGTACTATTTGCCCTCATGATTTAAATGGTTGCCGTCCGATGGCCTGTATAGTGACGCGTTCCTTCAGCGAATACCTATAATACAGAATACGCTGTGAATAGAAAATGCAGGAATATGACAACGTATGAACGCCCGGTATAGTTTTCTCTGATCCCAAATCAGGGTTTGCCTGCGCCAATGCGGCTGCACCGGATTCCCGCCAACGACCGACGAACACGCATACAGGACCCCGGCATTAAGGTTGAAATAATTATTATATATATTGGGAACCGCCGAATCGGCCGCCTGTTTCACCACAGATCACTGCATGCTTGACTCCCTTGCCGAAAGCCTGAAACGCTACCGCCGGAAACTGGCGGAATTCCGGGAGTCCCCCCGCGGCGAGCGGACGGTCCGATACCTAACCTGGACCTTCCAGGCTGTGGTTCTGGGGGTGATCATCTACCAGCTCACCGGCATCGGCTGGGGGACGTTTCTGGCCGCGTTGCCCGACGTGGCAATGTTTTACGCGCTGTTCCTGTTGATCTACTTCCTGTTGCCCTTTTCCGAGGCGCTGGCCTATAAGATTTGCTGGGGCACCCCGTACCTGCACAGCATTCCGATCTTCCTGAAGAAACGCATTTTCAACAAGGACGTGATGGGCTATTCCGGGGAGGTCGTCCTGCTGCACTGGGCCACCCAGTCGATTCCCCGCTCCCGCCGCCAGCTGTTCCGTGATATAAGGGACATGAACATTATCTCCTCGGCCGCTTCCACCATGGTGGGTGTGGGATTGCTGGTATTTTTGGTGCTTACAGGACAGATTCAGGCGCTGAATTTCCTGTTTGACGGCAGCGTTATCGGAAGCGCCGGGGTATGGGACTACACCGTGGGGGGCGCCATCGCCCTGGCAATTATCCTGATCGCCTACCGCTTTCGCGACTGGCTTTTTTCCATGCCGGTCGGGATCGCATCGAAAGTGTTCTCCATTCACTTCCTGCGAATGCTCCTTCTCTATTCTGCGGAGATCCTGCAGTGGCACCTGGTGCTCCCGGAGATCGGACTGGAGATCTGGTTCACGTTCCTGAGCATCCGGATCATCATCAGCCGCATCCCATTCATTCCCAGCCAGGATCTGGTGGCCACCAGCACGAACATCGAGCTGGCCCGAGTCCTGAATGTCTCCGTAGCGCCGGTCTCCGGACTCTTCCTGGCACATGACGTGCTGGGTAAAATCTTCAACCTCTTCTTCTACCTCTATTATAGCTGGCAGGAGCGGCGGGGAAAGAGTGTCACGGCGGGCGACGAGCAGATGGTCGCCCACCGAGAGGGAGAGCCGCCGGGGATTTAGACCATCCTTCCGGCCGGATGCCTTCCGTACGGAGCCATACGCTCCAAGCGGCTGTCGATCTAGAAGCTCCCGTCCCATCGGATGCCTGCGCGGATCCCCAAGATATTCCCGTACACTTCCCCCGTGTCGGCGCCCATGGAGAGATGCGCGGAAAGCCCGTCCCGGGAAGGAAAATCATAGGATAGGTCCAGCAGCAGAGAAAGATTAACCTCCTTCATCTCCTCCAGGGACCGGAAATTGTCTTCCAGCTCGTTGATCCTGCGCCGCTCGAAGGTGCTATAGTTACGGGAATAGGTCGCCAGGACGCGATAATCCAGCCCGGGCGATAAACTGCCGTTTACCCCGAGATGGTGGGCAACGATAATATTGTGCCAGGGCCGGTTGATCTCAGGACGGAAGGTAATCAGCGGCATACCAAGCACACGGTCCTCATGGGTCCACCCGCTCTGATAGATAAAATTCCAGTAATACATCTGACGTCCGCTGGGCTGGTCGGCCCGGGAGTCCTGCTGTTTGGTGTTGATGTGCTCGTAAGTAACTCCCTCAAGCCAGTGGGAATCGTCCGACCGCCGGAGGTAGTTGAGACCCCACACCCCGTCCCATGGACTGCGGAGACGGCGGGAGACGCTATCCTCCAGGTAAAACAGGCGGGTGGCGGAAAGTTTAAAGCCCTCCCCCCGGTAGAGCAGCTCAAATTCATAGGCCGCCACAGAGTTGCCCAGCGAATTGGAGACCTCGCCGTCCGGCGTGCTGTCGCTCCCGGCTGCCCCGTAGGCAAACACCACACGGAGGTAGTCGGAAAATGAGCTGGGCAGGTGGCCGTCATGCGGATGCGTGCCGCCCCAGGTGCTGTTGTGCACCACCCCGCCCGTCCCGCTCCATCGACCGGAATTCAAGCGCAGATAGAGGTATTTCTGGTGCAGCATGACGTCCTTCACAAACCGGTTGTCGGGGAACACGCCGTTGGAGAAGAGCCCTTTGAACTGGACGTGCCCGTCGGTCCCCGGGATGTCGGCAAATTCCGGGTTGTAGATGCTGACCCTCGGCACGGGCGTGGCATGGGTGCCCTCCATCATCGATCCAACCGAAAGCCGGTGGTTGTTGCGTCCAATGGGGAGGGCAAAGCGTCCCGCATCCAGCCGGAACGCCCCGTAATCCGCCCTCAGGTAGAGCTCCGGGAAGTGATAGGAGGAGCGGTCCGACCACCTCACCAGGAACGTTCCAGCTGCGGTGAGCGACCAGCGGGAACCCCTGAGGAGCGGCGCCTCCACGGAAAACTCATTCAAAAAGTTGACCCCCTCCGGATGAACCCGTCCCAGGCTGTTGGAATAAAACCAGAAGGGAAGGCTGTCGGCCGTCGCGGCGTACACATCGGAACGCAGGGAGTAGCGAATGCTGTGCACCGTGTCGCGGTCCGCCACATCTCCGAGGACGGTATCTTCTCCATTTGCGTCCCCGTACTGTGCCTGTGACGTAGAAGGCAAAAGTGCTGGAATCACGGCAGCCGACAGCACCGCCAAAACCAGGAGACGAATCGGAATGGAGTTCATAATTTCTTGATCCTGGCAGTTTGTGTGCTTCTTTTCCCAGACCGCGTGATGCAATTCAGCGATTCACCCTGTCTTCGGTTTCGATGAGTTACCATAACTTTAATACAACATCAGGCGAAAGATAATGAAATATTTATTGGAGAGATGCATTCCGGCGCGCACGGTGAGAATTGCAAGGCCCGCCGTAGCCTTTTATTATTGCCTCCCCGAAATTTTTACGATATTTCGACCGCATTCAGCCCCAACTGCAGGACCGCGCGGGCCCGGATGGTGACCCGGCGCCGAAGGGGTACGCATCCGGCGAATACAGATTGTCAAGACGAACGAACCTATGGATTTGAAATCCGACACTCAATTCCCCGCGTCCTCCGACCGCACAGAAGAGGAGAATCCGCCCAAGGTGAGCTGCCTGATCGTAACGGCAGACCGCAGGGCCCTGCTTCGCCGGTCGATCCGATCGTGGAGCAGGCAGACCTACTCCAACCGCGAGCTGGTGGTTGTGGACAACGGGAAGGATACCGTTGAGGACCTGCTGGAAGATCTGCCCGGAGACCAGGTGCAGTATGAGCGGATCGACCCTGACGGGGACCTCGTGCTTGGGGACCTTCGCAATATCTCCCTGGACCAGGCGACGGGTGATTTTCTGATGTGCTGGGACGACGACGACTGGTTTCACCCAGACCGCATATCGGTCCAATTGGAGTCGCTCGGCGAGGAGTACGACGCCTGCTGCCTGCTGGGCAATCTCTTTCACATCAACACCCCGCAGCTCACAGACCATCCCTACCGGGGCTACCTCCCCGACGGCAGTCCCAGCTCCATTATCCACCGTCGCGACCCGGAGATTCGCTATCCCAGCCTCCCGCGTCAGGAAGACACCGTCTACCTGAACAAGTGGAGAGAACGCAGATACCGCAAACTCCCCCTCTCCTATTCCTATCTTTTCGTACGCTGTTTTCACGGCGATAACGTTTCCGGCCGTAAACACTTTTTGAGGCGCCTGCGCAACTCGCCCATGGGATGGATCCGTTACATGTGGTTTCACTATGTAAAGGGTGACGTGCTGCAACATCCAAAATTCAGGCTGACGGAGAAGGAACGTGCGTCTATTGAAATGTTTCAGAAGGATTCCCGGCAGCTCGGTCTCTTCTAACCCTGCAATTCCGGACCGTACAAAACGACATGAAGAACTACACCACACACAAGAAAATTCTGGGAGGCGCAATGCTGATCAACATCCTGCTGATCAGCACACACCTGGGGGAATTCTGGCCCTTCAGTATCTTTCCCATGTTTTCCCAGGCGGGCAATCCGTGGACCCGCGCCACGGTGGAGCGGGTGGAGAACCCCTCTGAGGAAGAGCTGTGGCAAAGCCGCACGCTTCCGGAACTCAACGGTAAGGCGGTGGGACTCTACCGGCAGGGCGTCGATCCCATCGACTACGCCAATTTCGTCGGGAAGACCACGGAATGGAACCAAAAACGCATCAATGCTCTTCGCGAGCTCCTCGGAGCCCGTGACCTGGGTGATCAGCGCTGGATGATCCATCGTGTCCGCGGCTACCTGGCGGAGGGCGATTCCGTGGTGGTCGAGAGCACACCGCTCTTTCTCTTTACGGCAGACTCCACCATCAAAAATCCTAATCTCTTCAGGTGAGCCTCATGCTGAACCGCCTGATGTACAACCTGTTTGATTGGGAGGAACCGGAATCGTTCGGCGTGAGGACCTACCTGCGGGTGTTCGAGTTCTTTGTAGCCGCCTATTCTCTGATCTACGCCTGGAGCTGGGGTTTCTACATTAGGAAAATACACGACGTGGTACTTCCGCTCGGGCTGGCTAACTACATCAATGACGAGATTTTTTTCGGAAACGATCTGGCGCTCTGGCTCGCCGGACTCCTCACCTTGCTGACAACGGCAGGATTCCTGGGCCGGGGGCGCCGTTTCCGGTGGGCATACCTGGCGGCATTCCCGCTGCTGCACCTTCTGTACGTGACCCGATTTTCTCTCGGGGAGATCCCCCACAGTTCCAACCTGGTTGGGTTCGGACTGCTGGGACTGGGACTCGGTTTCGTCTTTTTCAAGGATCGGCTCAAGGCGCTCTCTTTCGGCTACGGACTGATGATTTTCTTCATTGGACTGGGCTACACCACCGCCGGTATCAGCAAGCTGGTCGCCTCGGGCGTCACCTGGGTCGACGGCCACCACCTGTGGCTCTGGATCGCGGAAAAATCAACCGACGTTCTCTCAGGATACGGTTCCTTTGAACTTAATGCCCTGCAGGAAGTGGCTCTCTCAAGCCGTACCGCCGCAACCGCCATACTGGGCGTGGGACTGCTGACCGAACTGAGCGCTTTCCTGCTCTGGTTCAAACGGTTGCGTCCGTGGATTACCCTGGCCGTAATCGGCATGCACATCGGCATCTACTACTCGATGAACATCTTCTTCCTTTCCTATATGATCGGGCTGGTCATTGTCGGCTTCCCCTGGCACCTGCTGTTGAATCGGCTGAAGAGCCGAGGCAATCCGGCGCCCAAGCCATGAAAAGTGCAGGTCTTACACCTGATGCCGTTTGAAATGGCTTCAACGCTTCTTCGCTCAAATCCTGTTCTCCTTGAAAATACCCGACGATCGTTTCAGCTGTTCCAGATTGCGTGTTAGGTTGTTCCAGGTGCGTTCGGCAAACTCGTAAAAGGGTTGTTTCTGGTGGTACCAGCCGAAATGCAGGCAAAAGGGCGTGGTTTTCAGGTAGTCACCCTTGCCGGGAATGACGGAGAGCAGGCGCGTCAGAAATCGCCGGAGCCTACGCGATTTGAGTCCCCGCAGGTTGTAGACGAAGCTGTCGCAGTAGTAGGTGCAGACCACGTACTCAAAATCGGGGTCATGGGCCGTCAGGTCGCCTATATAGTCGAGCTGGGGACTGGTATGGCCCTGCAGCCAGGGATAGACGGGCAGGTTCAGCTTGGACATGGCCATGGCCATGCTCCACTCGCAGGACTCCTCGCTGCGGCCCTGCTCCAGGGTGCGGCTGCGGAAGTGCGTCTCATTCTTGCGGTCGAGCATCTTGGAGGAGAGCTCGCACATCTTTTTGGTCAGGTTGTAGTCGGCCGCGTAGATCATGCCGGTCTGCACGCGGCTGAGATAGGTAAGGCCGAAGTGGCGCAGGGTGCGCTGACGGCGGCGCAGAATGATGTCGGCCAGCACGCCGATGTTTTTGGGTCCCCCGAAAAAGTTATCCGACACCTGTGTGCCCGTAATGGTGAATTCATAGGGAGAGAAGGATTGCCAGAGGGGGTCCGGGTCCCGGCACCAGATGATGTCGCTGTCCAGGAAAATATTCCTGCCGAAGAAGAGATAGTCGTGGATGTTGTGTTTGAATCCCACGATGGAGGCGCGCTCGGGCGCCATCAGGTGGACCACGTCGAAAATGCCGGTCAGTCCATGCTCTTCCAGGATATTCTTGTGCTTCTTCTCGCAGACCAGGGCCACAGGACGCTCCCGGTCGTAGCGCCGCAGGGAGACCACGGAAGCGATGGCATGCCTGAGGTACCTGGGATGCCCGTACGTGGCGTAGACGTAGCCCTCCGGGGCGAGCTCTTTTTTCTGGACGGATCGTAGCATGACGTGAAAATACGAATAAAATGGACCTCGTTCAGCCCGCTCCTATCCCCTGCCCGCCCGCTTGCGCAGGGCCTCCAGCAGCACCTGGTATCCGCGCTGGCTGATAATGCGCTGGTACTGGCTGCGGTAGCTCTCAGCCGTGGAGACGTCGTCGATGACAATATCGGTAACCGTCCACTCTCCGTCGTAGTTCATGTCGTAGTGTACGGGAATGCGCGAGGCGTCCTGCATCACGGTGGTATGCACCCGCGCGCTGTCCCCGTTGACGCGGATGGCGAGGTATTCCACCCGAGCGCGGTAGATATCCAGGTTGTTCATGGACTGGTCGCGCACCACGGTGGAGAACACCTCGACAAACTCGTCGCGCTCCTCGACTGACAGCGTGTCCCAGGTCTGCTGCAGGGCGTAGGCCGCCATGGAACGGTAGTCGATGATGCCATTGATGATGTCCTTAAGCTGCTCACGCTGCGCCTCGGTATACTCGGCGCCTTCCGGGCCGACCAGATCCTTGATCTCGCGGTCGCGCTGATCAAGCAGGGCGCGAACGGCAGCGCTGTCCTGCTGCTGCGCCGCCGCAGGGGCGGGCAGTGCCGCCAGGAGGGCAACCGTCGCCGTCAGTGCCAGGTGCAGGGTTCTCTTGATCGTCATGGGGTCAGGGTTGATTCATAGAAAGGTGAGTGATAGGTAGTCCGGCCGCCTTGAAAAGTTCCGCCATGTTCTTATTGTGCTCGAATACCTCCCGCTCGATCTGCACACGAAGCTCCAACTCCTTCCTGAGTGCGTCCAGCAGGTCCTTGGTGTCTCCGAAGCCCAGGTCGTAGTCCAGCTGCTCCTGACGCAGCCACTCCTTGGTGGTGGTCAGCGCCTCATCGAGGCGCTCCAGGCGGGAGCGTGAGAGGCTGGCGTTCTTGTAGTGGTCGTTGAGTTCCAGTACGATGCCGTCCATGGCCGCCGATCGCGCATCCTGGGCCTGTTCGAGCTGAATGCGGCTGCGCTCGATCCGGGTACTGATGCCGAAGATGTCGAGGTTCTGGCGAATGCCGAAGCCCAGGGCGCCGGTGGCGTAGTTGGTGTTGTTGATGATAAAAGGGTTACTCTGGCGCGGGCGGTTGGGTGTGTTGGCGTAGCTGCCGGAAAGTCCCACGAAAAGGGTGGGCAGGGCCTGCGAACGGGTGGCCTTGAGGCCGAACTCGGCGGCGCGGATACCCGAATCAATGCCTTGCAGCTCCGGGCGCGACTTCAGGGCGTTGCCGCGGTAGTAGCTGAGCTCGCGCAGGACGTTGTTTACCGGGTCGAGGAACTGCGGCTCCGGCACGTAGACCGTCCCGGGATCGGCCTGCAGCACATAGTTCCAGATACGCCGTATATAATCCATATTCTCCCGCACTTCGGCCGCGCGCATGTCAAACTCCGACCGGAAAACGCGAAACTTGAAGAGGTCCGACTGGTCAAAATCCTGATTGCCCTCCTCCTGCATCTGCTCCAGCTGGGAGGTAATCTCCTCGATGCGCCCGCGCGCCTCGTCCAACAGACGTTGAAGCTCACGCGTCATCATATAGCTGTGATAGAGCTCATAAAGGCGCAACTCCAGTCCAGCCTGCCGGGAGTCGAATTCGTGACGCGCCGCATCGGCGCCCGCCTCCGCCGCCTTCACTGCGCTGCTGAGTGCGCCCCAGGTGAAAACCGGCTGCACGGCGCTCACCTCCGCGCGTGTGTAGAGTCCCCAGTTCTCCCAGTCGTTGTCCAGGTTGGGGTCGAGGTAGTATTCGTTTTCCGACAGGTCGGTCCGGTCGCTCTTCACGCCCGGGACCACCCCGTGCTGGGTATTCAGCTCGAAGCGCGGAAGGTAGCGCTGCGAGCGGGCCTGGTCGATGCGGTTATTGGCCAGGCGCACCTTCTCCTGCTCAAATTCGAGCTGGCCCGAATTTTCCGTGCCTTGACGGATGAACTCCTGGAGACTCACGGAGAGGGTATCCTGCGCGGTTGCTGCCGGGACGGCCACGCAGAGCAGCAGCGCGAAAAGCAGGAAGCGGAGTTGCATGGCGAGTGGATTGGGTTAGAGCCTAATGAAATAGCCCCTCCCCCCGGAAGGGACGGGGCTATGCAAAGCGGAGAGAGAGGGATTCGAACCCCCGGAGACCCATAGGGCCTCAACGGTTTTCAAGACCGCCGCATTCGACCACTCTGCCATCTCTCCGTTCCTTTCGGCGGCGCGGGCTCCCGTCCGCGGGCGTACCCGTTAACTGGGCCGGCTACTGCGGTCAGGATTCCTTCAGGGCCTGCGCGCCTGAAACAATTTCGGAAATTTCCGTGGTAATCGCACTCTGGCGCGCCTGGTTGTAATCAAGCTTCAGATCCCGTTCAATATCCTTGGCGTTCTCGGTGGCGTTGTCCATAGCGGTCATCCGGGCACCCTGTTCGGCGGCGTTGGATTCAAGCACGGCCTTCCAGATCTGCATGTTCAGGTGCAGCGGAAGCAGCTTGTCGAGGATGGCCTCCGCGTCAGGCTCGTAGATGTACTCGCCCTTCAGGTCGCGGGAGGCGCGGTCCTCCAGCAGCAGTTCGGGATCGATGGGTAGCACCGGCTCGACGATACGGTTCTGCGAAATGACCGATTTAAACTCGTTGTAGCAGAGGTGTACCTGGTCGAAACTTCCCTGCTTGAACAGCCCGATCACCTCGCGCATGACCTCGGAAGTGGAGGCGAATTCCAGCTCGTCAAAGAACCCGGGAATGCTTTTGGCTACCTTGTACTTGCGCTTGCGGAAGTACTTGTCGGCCTTTTTTCCCAATGCGATAACGGACAAGTTGCCGGAATCATTGTACGCGGCAAAGTCGTCGGCAATGCGCTTCTCGACCGCCTTGAAGAGGTTGTTGTTGAATCCGCCGCAGAGTCCGCGGTCGGAGCCGATGACAATGAACAGCACCCGGTCGATCTGTTCGGGGCGGCGCATCAGCACGTTGTCCCCGCCGGCGTTGGCAACCAGCCGGGAGACCACCTGCTTCATCTTGTAAGCGTAGGGGCGCGTGTCGATGATGCGGTTCTGCGCCTTGCGCAGCTTGGCGGCCGCCACCATCTTCATCGCCTTGGTGATCTGCATGGTGTTCTGAACCGATTCGATCCGGTTCCGTATGTCGCGTAAGTTGGCCATACCTTATGCTTATGCTTGTGCTTCTGCTTCTTCGGAGGCTTTGATCTGTCGGATGACGCTGCGGGCGGCTTCCAGCAGCTGCTCGCCCAGCTCGTCGCCCAGATTACCGGAATCGGCGAGCTCGCCGAGCTCATCGCTGAATTTGGCCCGGATGGTCTCCAGGTACTCCTGCTCGAACTGCATGATCTGGTCAACTTTCAGATCCTCAAGCAGTCCCTCGTCGTTAACCTTCAGCAGGGCAATCTGATCCTGCACCGGTCGCGGCTGGTAGATGTCCTGCTTGAGCAGTTCCACCGTGCGCTCGCCCCGCTTGAGCTGCCGCTTGGTTGCGGCGTCGAGGTCGGAACCGAACTTGGCGAAGGCCTCCAGCTCGCGGTACTGCGCCAGGTCCAGCTTCATGGTGCCGGACAGCTTTTTCATGGACTTCACCTGGGCGGAGCCTCCCACACGCGACACGGAGGAACCCACGTCGATGGCGGGGCGCACCCCGGAGTTGAAAAGGTCGGTGTCCAGGAAGATCTGTCCGTCGGTGATGGAGATCACGTTGGTAGGAATGTAGGCGGAGATGTCGCCCGCCTGGGTCTCGATAATGGGCAGTGCCGTCAGCGAGCCCCCGCCCTTCATGAGAGGCTTGAGCTGCTCGGGCACATTGTTCATCTGCCGGGCCACCTCGTCGTTGTCGATAATCTTGGCGGCGCGCTCCAGCAGACGGCTGTGCAGGTAGAACACGTCGCCGGGGTAGGCTTCGCGTCCCGGGGGACGCTTCAGCAGCAGGGAGAGCTCGCGGTAGGCGACGGCCTGCTTGGAAAGATCGTCGTAGACCACCAGAGCGTGACGGCCAGTGTCGCGGAAGAACTCCCCGATGGCAGCCCCTGCGAAGGGGGCGATGTAGCGCATGGGGGCCGAGACGCTGGCCGGGGCCGAAACGATCACCGAATACTCCAGGGCGCCCTGCTCTTCGAGGGCGTTGGCGATACCAGCCACCGTAGAGCCCTTCTGTCCCACAGCCACGTAGATGCAGAAGACCGGCGCGTCGGTCTCCTGGGTCTCGCGCTGGTTGATAATGGTGTCCACCGCTACGGTGGTCTTGCCGGTCTGGCGGTCGCCGATGATCAGCTCACGCTGGCCGCGTCCAATGGGAATAAGCGAGTCAATGGCCTTGAGTCCAGTCTGCAGCGGTTGGGTTACCGGCTCCCGGTAGATCACGCCCGGGGCTTTCCGCTCCAGGGGGGTGCGGATGGTGTCGCCCGAAATGGGTCCCTTGCCATCCAGGGGACGTCCCAGCGGATCGATCACGCGTCCCAGCAGCCCTTCCCCCACGTTGATGGAGGCGATGTCCTTGGTGCGGCGCACCGTGTCGCCCTCCTCCACCGCGCTGGTGGCGCCGAAGAGCACGACGCCGACGTTGTCCTCCTCAAGGTTGAGCACCATGCCGCGCACCGAGTTGCCCTCCTCGTCCTTGGAATCGGGCAGGTCCACCAGCTCACCGGCCTGCACTTTGGAAAGGCCGTAGACGCGGGCGATACCGTCCCCTACCTCGAGGACCGTACCCACGTCGTACACGTCGGCTTCGTTGTCAAAGCCGGAGAGCTGCTTGCGTAGGATGGCGGATACTTCGTCTGGTCTGACTTGACTCATGGTATTCGTAAATGCTTTTAGCGGATGTTGGAATTATTCGACCGAAGCGGCCGTAAGCTGCTCGTGGAGTTCCTCCAGCTTGTGCCTGACGGTGCCGTCGATGACGGTGTCGTCAAGGCGCACGGAGAGCCCGCCCATCAAGTCGGGATTCACCGAGAGGTCCATCTTCACCTTTTTGCCGGTTTTCTTTTCGAGGGATTGGTGCAGCTTTTCGCGCTGCTCCCCGTTCATTTCGAAGGCGGCCTGCACCTCCACCTCGATGATGCCGGCGTGGATGTTGTACTGCTCGCGGAAGGCGGCGGTCACCTGGTCCAGCAGGCGTATCCGGCCCTTTCGGGCCAGCAGGTCCAGGAAGAGGAGTGTGGCCTGATTGACCTTCTCCCCGAAAATCTCACGCAAGGCCTCCTTCTTGTCGTCGAACTTAATGACGGGACTGCGAAGAAAGGCCACAAGCTCCCGGGATCCCTCCAGGGTGTTGTGGATGAGATTCATGTCGTCCAGGATGGCCTCCACCTGCTCCTTTTCCTTTGCAAACTGCAGAAGGGCGGAGGCGTACCTGCGTGCCGTCTTGGTGGTGCGCATGGCGTCAGTTTTTGGAGAGCTCTTGGATGTAGTTGTTCACGAGCCTGCTGTTCTTCTCCTCGTCCAGTTCGGACTCCAGGATGACGGAGGCCGACTGCACGGCAAGGCGGGCGACTTCGTCCCGCAGTTCCAGCAGGGCACGTTTCTTCTCCTGTTCGATGGTTTCGCGCGCCTGTTCGAGCATGCGCGCGGCTTCAGCCTTCGACTTTTCGATGCGCTCGGCGCGGAGGACTTCCGCCTCCGCGATGGCTTCCTTGCGAATCTGCTGGGCCTTCTGCTCGGCCTCGCGGAGGGCCTTCTCGTTGTCTTTCGAGATCTGCTCCGCGCGGGCCAGGGCGTTTTCAGCCGACTCCAGCGACTCCTGGATACGGTTTTCGCGCTCGCTGAGTGCCTTCATAATGTGCGGAACGGCATACTTCCCCATCAGGAGAAGAAAGAGCACCATCGTGATCAGCACCCATAGGGCGAAACCGCCGTTAAAAGAGAGGAAACCCCCTCCCTGGGCCAGGACTAGTGGTAACACAGTCATAATGGAGTGTCAGCGGTGAAGGTTACAGTTGGATGCCGAGAGCCAGGAGGAAACAGACGATAGCGGCGACCAGTGCCACACCCTCGATGAGAGCGGCGGTCAGGATCATGGCCCCGCGAATGTCGCCGGAGGCTTCAGGCTGACGGGCAATGCTTTCCACCGCACCTTTACCGATCATGCCAATGCCGATGCCGGCGCCGATGGCTGCAATTCCTGCTCCGATTCCTGCTGCTAATAAACCCATAGTGTTGTACCTGTTCTTTTGATTATGGTTGGGATGTAGGGTATTGAAAGTTCGATTAAAATCAGGCGTGTGCTTCCACCGCCTCATCATGGTGTTCATGCTCCTCGACCGCCATACCGATGAACACGGCCGAAAGGAGCGTGAAAATGTAGGCCTGCAGTACGCCGACAAAAGCTTTCAGCACGTACATCAGTACGGTGAGGGGCACCGCCAGGAAACTGGTGCCGATGCCCACCGTGGTACCGAAACCGTCGGCAAAAATGAAAATGAGTCCCAGCACGATGATGATCATGATCTTGCCGGAAAGCATGTTGGCGAAGAGACGGACGGCGAGCGCAATAGGCTTGGTGAAGAGGCCCAGGAGTTCAATGGGCGTGAGAATGATGCGCATCCAGCCCGGTACGCCGGGGAACCAGAACACATGCTCCCAGTGGTCCTTGGAGCCGTTCCATTGCGTCAGAAAAAAGGTCATGAAGGCCAGCGTGCCGGTCACGGTCAGATCGGCCGTCGCAGTGACGCCCCAGGGCAGCAGGCCGAAGAGATTCATAAAGGTAATGGAGACGAAGGCGCAAAACAGGTAGGGCAGAAACTTTCTGTACTTGCTTTCCGGAATGTTGCCCCGAGCGATGTCGTCGCGAACGAACAGGAAGGTGATCTCAAAGAGGTTGTGAAACCAGCCCCTGGGCGCCGTCTCCCTTCCCACCCCCTTGTCGTAGCGCCGCACGGCCATCAGGGTAAGCAGGCCCGTGAGGCCCACGGCAAACCAGAAGAACATCAGGTGGGAGGTGATCGACATATCGAGCGCGATCTCCCCTTCGCCGGTATAGGTAAGGGCGCCGTGGTCTTCGGTAAAACGGCCCGATTCCACGGCGGCATGGGTAGACCCGTAGAAGTGCCACTGCCCGCCGGCCAGAATGATGCGCGGCAGCTCCAGGTGATAGCCCATCACATCCAGGTAGTGATGGTCGGAGATCTTGCCCATCAGGTCGATGGGAGCGCCATCCGATTCACCCTCGGCGGCTTGCGCCTGTTCGGACTGATCGGCTTGCTCCAGTGCAGACTCCGGGGAGGTGGAGGCAAGAGCATTAGAATCGGGAACCACAAAGAACAGTAAGAATACTGTGACTGCCAGTCGGCGAAAGGCCTGTACCATTTAGAATTCCGCTTCGGTTTCCAGTGTTTTGTTTAAAAAAATAATTTCGATTACAGAATGGAAAAGATAAGAAATAATGAAACTAACTGTAAAATAAATATGGTGGAATTTCACCACCGCAAGCGCAAGATAGATGGCCCCCAGAACCAGCAGAAATCGTAGGGCTATAGAAACCAGAAAGATACGGTAAAAGCGCCGGTCGCTGTCGACGCCGATTTTCAGGATGACGGCGAAGTTGCTGCCCGTGAACAGGAAGCTCAGCAGGTAGGCGACGGCCGCCGGAAGCAGCGCCTCGGGTCCCAGCATCAGCCAGGCGGCCAGCGGCAGGAGGGCGCCGGCGGCGCACCAGGAGAGAAAATGGTAGAAATAAGCGTTCTTCACAGAAGCATTCCCTTTGAAGCAGTGGTTCGCATCACCCCAGGTCCTTGTAGAGGCGGTAGATCAGCAGAAAGATATTGGCCATGCCGGCCAGAATACCCAGCAGCATGAGCCAGGGCGAGGTGTCCAGTTTCTGATCGAGCCAGTAGCCCAGCAGAACAGGCGCCGTAACGCCCACAGCGATTTCCGCGCCCAGCGAGAGGTAGGGCGCATAGCGGGAATAGGCGGAACGGCTGTCCTTCTCCCTGTCGGCCTGCTTCCTGTCGGATCCGCCGCTCACGCCTGGGCGCCTTCGGGCGTATCGCTGATGGCCTGGTTCACCGAGCCCTGCCCGGCGCTGTTGGTCGGGGGAAGCTTCATGTCCTCGCCCATGTGACAGGTGCCGTTGATCTGGGCCCCCTCCTCCACCAGGAGGCTCTTGGTGTGGATGTCCCCGTCAATTACGGCCGACTGGCGAAGCACCAGCTTGTTCTTGACGTAGATCTCCCCGTTGAGCGTGCCGGCGATGTCGGCGTCGGCCGCCTGCACATCCCCGGTCACCGACCCGCTGGAGGTGATAATCAGCTTGCCGGTGGCCTCGGCCTCGCCTTCCAGGGAACCCGCAATGCGAATGTCGTTCTTGGTCTTCAGGTTCCCTTTCAGGTTGGTGCCCTCGCTGATCATGTTAACCGAGGGCAGATTGTTGCCCGGAGATCCCGCCCCGGACTTCGAAGACGATTTGTTGGAGTTGTTGCTGTTGAACATGGTCCTGGTCCTTACGGGTTGATTAAAAAAGAATTCGGGTTCTGCGGGACGCCGTTTTTCCAGATCTCAAGGTGCAGGTGCGGTCCCGTACTGAGTATGCCGGTGTCGCCCACCGCTCCCAGTATTTCGCCCTTGAGCACCACGTCGCCGATGGAGCGGTTCACCCGAGTCACATGCTTGTAAATGCTTATCAGTCCCCCGGCATGCTGCACATGAATCACGTAGCCGTAGTTGACCGACCAGTCCTGGCTGACGATGGAACCGTCGGCCAGGGCGCGGAATTCGGTGCCCTCACCGGTGGCAATGTCGATACCATAGTGGCGGTTGGCGGGTTGATAGTCCCGTGTGAGAGTCCCCTCCACAGGATAGGCCACCGGAAAAGTGGGCGCCCCCGAAAACAGGTCCGAAAAGATGATCTCGTTCTGTGAAATCATCTCGTAGGCGGGCGCAACCTGCCGGCCGTCGGACAGACCCACTGATCCGGGGTTTGCCGTCCCCTCTCCGCCGGATACGGGGGAGGACGGCAGGTTGACGTCCCCGCTCACCTCAAAAGTAGTGTCGCTTCCTGTCATAAGCACGTCCTGGATCTGGCTGAGCTGCAGGTCGCGCGCCTGCAGGGAATCCTGCAGGGCCTGCACGCGCTGCGATACGTCGATGACCTGCTGGCGAAGCCGGTCGTCCGGCTGGTTGTAAAACAACGTTCCCAGCGGGGTGAACATCATCAGCAGGAGTACCACCGCGACGGTGGCACCCAGCACCCCGTAGAGCATGGTCCAGAGCCGGGCCGGTCGAACCTCGTAGGAGTTGGCCTTCTCGGGGTGCTCGTCGTCCAGCAGCACCACCGTCAGCTCGTTCTCCTTGTTATAGAACAGCTCTTTCAGGAAGTCGAACATGCAATCAGGCTTCGGGCGTGGGTCCCCGGTAGTTGAAGGGGACGTCCGGGCGTCCGCTGGTGTTTATGCTCCCGTTCTCTTCCTCGTAACGCTTCACGTTTTCGGAAAGTGCGTTGGCCAGGCGCTTGGCGTGATCGGGAGTCATCACCATGCGCTTGACCACCTTGGCCTTGCTGGCCCCGGGCATCACCGCGATGAAATCGAGGATGAATTCCGAGGGGGAGTGCGTGATCATCACCAGGTTGGAATAGGTGCCCGTGGCCTCCTCCTCAGGCAGTTCAATTTCCATTTGTCCCTGTTGCATGCGGTTGCTCTGATCAGCCATGAACTCGTGTCTAGGTTGTCCTTCCAGTGTGTGAAAAGGAAGCGGATTCCTTCCCGGGGCGATTCAGTCGCCCAGGAAACCGTGCTCCCTCATCCACTCGTCGTTGTAGATCTTCGATACGTAGCGGGTGCCGCTGTCGGGCAGGATAATCACCATCACGTCGTCCTCCGACAGCCCCTCGCGGCGCGCATACTCCACGGCACCGTAGACGGCTGCCCCGCACGATCCCCCCACAAAGAGGGCCTCCTCCTGCGCCAGGCGCCGCGTGGCCTGGAAGGCGTTCTTGTCGTTGACCTGCTCCACGGCGTCTATAAGGTCGAAATTCATATTTTCGGGAAGGATGTCCTCCCCTAT
This sequence comes from Balneolaceae bacterium, assembly GCA_034521445.1. Taxonomy (NCBI): domain Bacteria; kingdom Pseudomonadati; phylum Balneolota; class Balneolia; order Balneolales; family Balneolaceae; species Balneolaceae bacterium. The sequence goes on from JAXHMM010000011.1 coordinate 40,898, forward strand.
GCCCTCGGTGAGGTAGGGTTGTATCTCCTCCTTGTCAAATTCGCCGGTCTCGAAGTACTTCTTGTAGACTGAGCCCACGCTGTCCACCCCGATCACCTTGATGTCGGGGTTTTTCTCCTTCAGGTAGCGTGCGGTGCCTGAGATGGTGCCTCCCGTACCCATGCCGGCCACATAGTGGGTCACCCTGCCTTCGGTCTGCTCCCAGATCTCAGGCCCGGTCGTCTCGTAGTGGGCCTCCACGTTGCTTGGGTTGTCGTACTGGTTCGGGTAGTAGGAATTGGGGATCTCCTCGTTGAGCCTTTTGGCCACCGAATAGTAGCTGCGCGGGTCGTCCGGCTCCACATCGCTGGGACAGAGCTTAACTTCCGCCCCCAGCGCTTTCAGCAGGTCGACCTTCTCCTTGCTCTGCTTGTCTGAAACCGTAAAAATACACTTGTAGCCCTTGACAGCCGCCGCCAGGGCGAGCCCCATCCCGGTGTTGCCCGAGGTGCCCTCGATAATGGTGCCCCCCGGTTCGATTAGCCCCTTCTCCTCGGCATCTTCGATCATCTTGATGCCGATGCGGTCCTTCACGCTCTGTCCGGGGTTCATATACTCCACTTTGGCGAGCACGGTGCCCGGCAGGCCGTCGGTCACATGGTTGAGACGGACCAGCGGGGTGTTGCCAATGACATCCAGGATGGAATCGTAATACATAGGGGAAAAGCTGATGGCTTCGTTCGGGTTGTCAGAGCTAGAGAATATAGGAAAATTGCGCTACCAACCCGAATTCGCGAAGCCGAAATATTTTTACCTTTCCGCGCAGAACCGCTATTATAGAAGGGCAAACACGGCAGCAAGAACCCCCTCTTTACTCTCAGAAAGCATGTTTATAGAACAGAAGAAACCCAGGGATTACGACTGCGGCTACAACCTGGACCTCATGATCGCCGCCCTCCCCCGTATCAAGGACCAGAAGAAGAGGCTGGAATACGCCAACCGCGCGGTCGGCCTGATCAAGCAGAGCCACCCCTCGTGGGTGGACGACGACGGGAACAGCGAAGATGCCTGGGACTACTTTTTCCAGCTGGCCGATTACGACCCCACCGCCTACGGCATTTACAACCCCTACATGACGGGGGATCCTGATGAAGCCAAGTAAGTCTTTTAAAGTCTGTAAAGTCCAGAAGTCGAAAAGTCTTAAAGTCGGCGGACTTTCAGACTTTCTGACTTGTCAGACTTTATGACTTAGAATATTGTCGGAGCGGCCGTTCGTGCCGTTGCTCGATTCCGTTTCCGTAAACTCCTGGCGTAGCAGGCTGTAGATGAGCTTGTCGCGGAATTCTCCCTTCTTGAGCACATGCTGCCGGAGGGTGCCCTCACGGCGGAAACCCAGGCTTTCCACATGTTCGATCCACGAAGTATTGAAATCGAAGGCCGTGGTGGCCACCTTGTTCAACTCTTTCCGGTTGAAGCAGTAGCGCAGGATGACCTCCAGCGCCTCCAGATCCAGTCCCTTGCCGGCGTAGTCGCGGTCACCGATGGTGCAGTTCACGAAACAGCGCCGGTTGTAATGGTCGATGGCGTGGATGTCGACAATGCCGATGAGCTTGCCCGACTCCTCCAGGTGAATTTCGAATAGCTCGGCCGCCTCATTCTTCTCGTTGGCCACCGCCTTGATGCGCCTGAGAAAGTCATCAAAGGCTTCGTGCTCGTGGGGGTAGTCGGAATCGTAGTAGTTGAGTTCGGCGTCGTTATTCCACTTGTAGTGCAGCCTGACGTTCTGCAGGTCGAAGGGCTTTATCTCAACCATGGTAGATGATAAGGGTAAGCTGAAAGATCGTCTGTCGTTTCCCAAAGGCTGATGCAGATGTTTTCAAGAGTGTCGTGAACCTGCCTTGGAAAAGCAAATTAATTTTGGGCGAGACGTGCCTCCAGGGCACCACAAGGTGGACCAGATCCGGACGGAAGGCCGCCCGGATCGGACATCTTCGCGTGTGGACTTCTTCCAATTTTCACTATATTTTGAAACTTCTGAAAACAAATCGGGGTAGACCCCGGTGACGGTTTCCCGGAAGGCTCCGCCCCATGGTCCACCAACCTTCTTATCGGCCAGATGAACTCCAACCTTAGCTCGCGTACCGGCAAGCTGCCCGACGTCCTCCTGCGTCACCTGGAGACGCCCGGATGGGAGGCCTTTCTCGAGGAGGCCATCCAGAGCAGCGGCGACCGCCCCTGGCTCTCGCTCAGCCTGCCCGTAGAGGAGCTGGATCCCCTGGCCTGTCTGGAGATTGATAGGGAGCGCGATACCTTTCGCTACTACCTGGAACAGCTCGAGCGCGAGGAGGCGCTGGGGGCTTCCGGCTCCCTGCTGTCCGTAGAGGCAGAGGGCAGAGAGCGATTCGGGGCGGTGCGGCGGCGCCTGCATGATCTGAAGGAGCGCTTCGCCGTCTACAATCCCGCCGGCCACTCCGGCGGCGGCCCCCTGCTGCTCGGCGGATTCTCATTTTTCGGGGAGGAGGGCGCCAGCGCGAACGGCGACAGCAGCCTCTGGGAGGGATTCCGACCGGCCATGTTTCACGTGCCGCGCTGGTCGGTGCTCCGGGATGGGCGCCTCACCCTGCTCACCCTCAACCTTGAAAACGGGGAGGACCCTACCGAACTGGACCGGCGCGTGCGCCGTGCCCTGCGGCGGCTGGTGCCTCTCTTCGAGCTGGACCCCGACCAGGTGCTGGGACGTCCCGGCGGGGAGCCGGAGGCCTTCCGTCTGCCCGGCGACGCCTACGACCGGCGAACATGGACCCGATCGGTGTCTCTGGCCGTGGAGGCCATCCGCGGAGGCGAACTGGACAAGGTGGTGCTGGCACGCAAGGTGGATCTATCCCCCGGGAAAGGTTCCGGCCTGTCGACGGAGACGCTCGAACCCACCGCTATTCTGCACGACCTCCGCCGAAGCTACCCGGGATGCTGGTCCTTCCTCGTGCAGCCGGCCGGGGGACGCGCCTTCCTGGGCTGCACGCCGGAGCGCCTGGCCTCCTTCCAGAATCGACGGCTGCTTACCGAAGCCCTGGCCGGCAGTATTCGCCGGGGCGGGACCGCCAGCGAGGACGCCCTCTACGGCAAGGAGCTGCTGGCCAGCGCCAAGAACCGTGAGGAGCACAACCTGGTGGTCCGCGACATCCGGGATCGCCTGCAGCCCTACATCGCCCAGATCGAAAACCACGGGGAGCCGCGTGTCAAGAAACTTTCCAATGTGCAGCACCTCTACACGCCCATCACCGCCCGCCTGGAGGAGGAAGCCGACCCCCTGACGCTGGTCGGGGCCATGCACCCCACGCCCGCTGTGGGCGGCTACCCCTGGTCGGCCGCCGCGCCCTGGATCCGCCGCCTGGAGAACTTCGACCGCGGCTGGTACGCTGGTCCCCTGGGCTGGCTCAACCTGGACGGAGGCGGGGAGTTTGTGGTGGGCATACGCAGCGCGCTTGTGGGACCCGAAGGGGTCTCCCTTTTTGCCGGCTGCGGCATCGTGCGTGATTCCGATCCTGAAACTGAATGGGAGGAGACCAACCTGAAACTGGAGCCCATGCTCTCCGCCCTCAACCATGCCTGACGCCGACGTCCCCTCCGGCAATCTCGCCTTCGACCTCTGCAACGCCCTGTTCCGGGCCCTCTACCGGCTGGGACTGCGCCATGTGGTGATCTCCCCCGGATCGCGCTCCACCCCCCTGGTGCTGGCCGCCTCGGTCCATCCCGGCCTGGAAAAGCACGTGATTCTGGACGAACGGTCGGCCGCATTCACCGCCCTGGGCATTGGCAAGGCTACGGGACGGCCCGCCGTGCTGGTCTGCACCTCCGGTACCGCCCTGGCCAACTATTTCCCCGCCGTCATCGAGGCGCGCATGTCCGGCGTACCCCTGCTGCTGGCCACGGCCGACCGTCCGCCGCAGCTGGTGGGTACCGGCGCCAACCAGACCATACGCCAGGATGAACTTTACGGGGACTATCCCGTGCGCTACGCCAGCTTGCTGTCCGACGGGATCACCCCGGAGGAGACCGGGGAGCTGGCACGCAAACTATGGAATGCTGCGCGGGAGGGACGTGGACCCGCCCACCTGAACGCCCCTTTTGACAAGCCGCTGGAGCCTGATTCCGATCGCCTCGAGGAGGCGAACGATGCCAACGCACGACAGGTCCGGGAGGTGGAGGCCGAGGAAAGACCGGGAGTCGAATGGGGCGAGGCCCGTCCCGCGGCGGTCCCCGATCTTGCACCGGGCGGCGACGAGAAGGCCGGTCACATCGTGCCCGAAGCCCCCCTCGCCGTGGTGATACAGGGACCCCTCTCCCCCATGGAAGATCCCGGGGCCGCCGCGCGCCTGGCCCGCCGCCTGAACGCCCCCCTGCTCAGCGAGACGGGCGGGGACTCCTCCGCCCTGCACGACACATCCGACGGTACGGCGGTCACCGGTTTCGAGGGCTTCCTGCGCGACGGGGAAGCGCGGCGGGAGCTGCGCCCCCAGCTGATCCTGCGCTTCGGATTCCAGCCGGTGAGCAAGGCCCTGGAATATGCCCTGCGTGCCTGGGAGGGGGTCCCCCACTGGCATCTGGCCCACCCCTCCAATTCCCACGACATCACCGTGTCGGTCACGCGCCGGCTGGCCTGGGACGGTCATTCGGAGCCGGATTGCCGGCTGCAGCCCGCCGGTCCCGACTGGCTGGCAGGCTGGCGCGCACGCGAGGAGGAATACGCGCGCCGCCGCGGAGAGGTGCTCGGCAGCAGAAACGGCGAAACCGGCAGCGATGGCACACACCTGGGCGACGGACAGCTCTACCATCGCCTGCTGCCGCAGGTGCCCCCGGACTGGTTCGCCTTTTTTTCGAACTCCTTCCCGGTACGCGACCGCCTGCTCTGCGGTCCGCCGCTCGCCTCCCCCGCCTTCGTCAGCCGCGGGGCCAGCGGCATCGACGGCATCACCTCCACCGCCATGGGCATCGCCCTGGCTTCCGGCAAAACCGGCGTGCTCTTCACGGGCGATCTCGCCTTTCTTCACGACACCAACGCCCTGTTGGGCGGACAGTTGCCCTCCCAACCCCTGATCGTTATCATAGTCAACAACGGCGGAGGTTCCATCTTCCGCATGCTGCCCATCGCGGAACGCGGGGAGGTCTTCCGTCTCTATTTCGAAACCCCGCAGCAGGCCGATATCCGCAGCATGGCCGGGAGTTACGGCCTGCCCTACACCCGCATCGAGACACCGTCCGAGCTCTCTTCGCTGGATCTGCAGGAGCTGGCCCGCCAGACCGGCCGGGGCCTGCACCTGGTCGAGTGCCGGACCGACGCCGAATACGCCATGAACCTGCGCAGGAGGCTGTGGGGAATCGCATGACCGAAACGGTTAACGACATCGCCTATCACCTGGAAAGCCTGGGGGAGGATGGCGCCGGCCCCACCCTGCTGATGCTGCACGGCTTTATGGGCAGCGGCGCATGCTTTGATCACCTGGGTTCCGACCTGGCATCCTTCTGCCGGCCAGTGACACTGGACCTGCTGGGACACGGCCGCACGGAGGGACCGGCCGAACCGGACCGCTACCGCTGTGGCCGGCAGGTGGCCGACCTCCGCGAAATCGTCCGTCGACTGGACCGCAAGCCGCTCTATCTTTACGGCTACAGCATGGGGGGACGGCTGGCCCTTCAGTACGCCCTGGAGCATCCTGAAACACTGAAAGGCCTGGTGCTGGAGAGCGCCCATCCCGGCCTGGAGGATGAAAACGAACGGGAGCGGCGGCGCAGGGAGGACGAGGAACGGGCCGCCGCCATCGAGGAGGATTTCGACGCCTTTCTGCAGCGCTGGGAGGAGCTGGAGCTCTTTGAGGTACCCTCCCCCATCTCTCCTGCCGGGGAAGGCGGGGAGCCCGGCAACAGCCCGCGTCGGCCGGATCCGAAACGATACCAACGCTACGCCGCGATACAGCGGAGCCAGCGGCCCGCATGCATGGCCGCCAGCCTCCGGGGCTTCGGCAGCGGCGCCATGCCCCCGGCCTGGGACCGCCTGGAGGGCTTCGGACTGCCCGTGCTTGCCCTGGCGGGGGAACACGACCCCAAATACCGCGGGATCGCCGCAAACCTGAACCGACTGCTGCCGTACAACCGCGTCGACATCGTCCCGCAGGCCGCCCACCGCGTGCACCTGGACCAGCCCTTTTACCTTCTGAAACTTATCACCGCATTCTTAACCAACCACGAAGACCATGAGCATGGATTGGACCACCGTTAAAGAGTACGAAGACATCACCTTTCGGAAATCGGGGGGCGTGGCCCGCATCGCCTTCAACCGGCCGGAGGTGCGCAACGCCTTCCGCCCCAAAACCCTCTTCGAGATGTACGAGGCCTTCGAAGACGTGCGCGAGGACACCGACATCGGGGTGGTGCTGCTGACCGGCGAGGGTCCATCGCCCAAGGACGGCGGCTGGGCCTTCTGCTCGGGGGGCGACCAGCGGGTGCGCGCCAAAACGGGATACGCCGACGAAAAAGGCACCGCCCGGCTCAATGTGCTCGACCTGCAGCGGCTGATCCGCTTCATGCCCAAGGTGGTCATCGCCGTGGTGCCGGGATGGGCCGTGGGCGGGGGACACTCCCTGCACGTGGTGTGCGATTTGACGCTCGCCAGCAAAGAACACGCCGTCTTCAAGCAGACCGACGCCGACGTGGCCAGCTTCGACGGGGGCTTCGGCTCCGCCCTGCTGGCCCGCCAGGTGGGACAGAAGCGGGCGCGTGAGATCTTCTTCCTGGGACGCGACTATTCCGCGCAGGAAGCCCATGAGATGGGCATGGTCAACGAAGTTGTGCCCCACAACGAGCTGGAGGAGACGGCCTACAGCTGGGCGCAGGAGATCCTGGGCAAGAGTCCGACCGCCATCCGCATGATCAAGCTGGCCTTCAACCTGGTGGACGACGGCATGGTGGGGCAGCAGGTATTCGCCGGCGAGGCTACCCGCCTGGCCTACATGACCGAAGAGGCGCAGGAGGGTCGTGACGCCTTCCTGGAAAAGCGCGACCCCGACTGGAGCAAATACCCCTGGATCGGGTGACGGCCCTACTCCCGGCGGATGGCGTCGATGGGCGTGAGACGGGCCGCACGAAGCGCCGGGTAGGTGCCGAAGACGATGCCTATGATCAGCGCAATGAGGCCGATGATAAGGAAAGTCTCCGCAGTGAAAACCACCCGGAAGGGCGCATCGGTCAGCCAGGTCACTAGAGGCACAGACGCCAGAGAGACCCCCATCCCAAGAAGCAGTCCCAGGGCGCTGCCCAGGCTGGAGATGGTGACCGACTCGGAGAGAAACTGCAACAGGATGTCCCTTCGCTTGGCGCCGGTCGCCTTGCGGATGCCGATTTCACTGGTGCGTTCGGTGATGGAGACCAGCAGCACATTCATCACGCCGATGCCGCCCACCACCACGGAGATGCCCGTAATGAGTCCCATAATCACCTTGAAGATGAGCATGGCGCGGCTGGCCTGCTCCACGCGCATCCGGTTGGTGGCGATGGCAAAGGCCTCCTCCCCTTCCGCAAAGCGCCCGTCCAGCCACACCCGGATATCCTCTTCGATTCGGGGCACCTCCTCCACGCGCTCCGCCTGCAGGACCAGCCGGGGAGGCGCGGCGCGCAGCTCTTCCCGGCTCAGGGCCTCCATGGGCATGACCGCGCGGAGCAGACCCGTGGGATCGTCTTCCACTACCCCGGCCACGCGCCAGCTGCGGCCGTTCAGCACCGCCTGCGTGCCCAGGGCCCCGGACACCTCACCGTCCCCGGATAGGCGCCGCGCCAGGGCGTGGTTGACCACCAGGCTGCTGTCCTCGCCGTTTTTCACCAGTTCCGCCAGGCTCGCACCGGCCACCCCTTCGGCCTGCTCCAGGAGGGGATCGCCGGCGGTCAGCACGGCGTAGGTAACGCCCAGTTCCCCTCCCCCGTCGGGACGCCTCACCAGGGCGCTGCCCTCCACGCGGGGGGAGACCGACACCACGCCCTCCAGTGCGCCGTGAAGTGCAGCCGCCTCTTCGGGTCCAAGCACGGGTACGTCCTCCCTCTCCACCCGTATCCCGTCTACCTGCCGGCTGGTGCGGCTCTGCACGATGAGGGTCTGCAGGGAGGTGGTGCTTTCGATCTGCTCGCGGGCATGCTGCTCCAGGCCGTCGGCCAGCGAGAGGATGGAGACGAGGGCCCCGACGCCGATAACGATGCCGAGGGTGGAGAGGGCGGTGTGGAGGGGGTTGGCCCGGATATTCTGCCAGGCCACGCCCACGGAGATCACTATTTTTTCAAGCATTCTATAGAATTCGTGACGTATTCCAATTGGGTTTGCCTACGTCCGCTGCTGCACGCAAGTTACGTATGGTCCGTGACTCAAACCCCATCCTTACATCTGTTAAAGTATTTAAAAACAATATTTTATAGTTTTTTTTCTTGTTTGATTCGGTCCATTATGCTAGGTTGCCAACACTTGCACATTGAGGTATACCCATGAGCATCCGCCGCGCCATCATATTATTGACAGTCCTGTTGCTTATTAGCGCAGCATGTGATAATAATATGGACGGGATCGACTCCTATCCCATGGAACTGACACCTATCTCCGAATCGGAATTGGGGCAGCGAACCGCCGAGTTCCGGGAACTGAGCGATGGACAAATCTGCACGGGACTCAACCGGTACGGCTATACGGCCGATCAGGGGGAATGTCACCGTGCGGAGGGAGCGGACTCAAGCATTACGCTCGACGAGGCCATTGCCATCCTTCGATCCGAACTGCCGAAATACCACGAATTCACCAACCTGCAATCGGAAGGGGACATTCACATAAGGGATTACAGCGGCCGAGCAGACGTTCCGGACAGCGAATGGAAATTCCAACTGGGAAGACAGATCGTAAACGGCATCCCGATCCGCTTTACCCGGATAGACATCTGGCTTTCAGCGGAGGGCATCTATAGAATCGACGGACACTGGTACCCCAACGTGGTGGTACCCGACAGGTTTGCCGTCAACAGATCTCAGGCGCGCAATTCCGTTGTCGGCCATACCTTCAAATACCGCGACTGGACCGGCGGGGCGGCATTTAATATCGGTCCGGATGATCTGCCTCCCCCCGACTCCCTTGAGACGGTCGTCTTCCCTCACCGGGTAGGGGACACGATCCAGCTACGCCTCACCTGGCGTATTCCATTCGGGGAGGAATTCACCTGGCTGAATCTCTATGTAGATACGATGGACGGGCAGATCCTGGACGAAAATATGCTGGTTAATTTCTGACTCGCCCGATCATGCTAATCCGCATGGCTTAGCATGTAATCCACCGCCAGGTAAGCCAGGGACCTCACGCCCAGCCGCATGCCCGACTCATCGATGTAGAAATCGGGGGTGTGGTGCGGGGTGGCGTTGGCCGGGTCCATATCCGCCGGCATGCCGCCGATGAAAATGTAGAGGCCGGGCACCTGCTGCTGGAAAAATGAGAAGTCCTCCGCCCCCGTAATGGCGTCCTCCAAAATCACGTTCTCCCCTCCCCCGGCGGCCTGTTGCAGGGAGGGCAGCATCTGCTGTGTGAGCTCCGGGTCGTTGTAGGTCACCGGCACGCCCAGCTCAATCTCCACCTCGGCCGTGGCACCCATGCTTTCGGCGATGGTGGTGGCCGTGTGGCGGATCTTCTCATGGATGATGGTCTTCATTTCAGGGTCCAGCGTGCGGATGGTGCCGATCATTTCGGCCGATTCCGGAATGATGTTGTTTCGCACGCCGCCGGAGATCTTGCCCACGGAGATCACGGCCGCCGCCTTGGTCAGCTCGGTCTGCCGGCTGACAATGGTCTGCAGCCCGTTAATGATCTGTGCCGAGGTGACGATGGGATCGACGCCCGTCCACGGTGTGGAGCCGTGCGTCTGCTTGCCGTGCACGGTAATCACAAAGCGGTCGGCCGCCGCCATGGAACCCCTCGGGCGGTAGTTCAGCTTGCCCACGGGCGTGTCGGAGTCAATGTGCTGTCCGAAAATCACGTCCACTTCCGGATTCTCCAGCACGCCCTCCTCCACCATCAGCTCGGCGCCGCCCTCCTCTCCCGGAGGCGCGCCCTCTTCGGCGGGTTGAAAGATAAATTTTACGGTGCCCGGCAACTGCTCCTTCATGTCGGTCAGGATCCTGGCCACCCCCATCAGCATGGCCACGTGGGTGTCGTGTCCGCAGGCATGCATCACGCCTACCTCCTGGCCCAGGAAGGTGGTGGTCTTGGTGGAGGCGAAAGGCACGTCCACCCGCTCGGTCACGGGGAGGGCGTCCATGTCCGCGCGTAGACCCACGACGGGACCAGGCCGCCCGCCCTCCAGTATACCCACCACGCCGGTGTGGGCCACACCGGTCTGCACCTCCATGCCCAGGGAGCGCAGGTAGTCGGCCACATACGCCGCCGTTTCGGTCTCCCGGTTGGAGAGCTCGGGGTTCTCATGGAAATGGCGGCGCCACTCCACCACCTGCTCGAAGAGGGCCTCCGACTGCTGGTCGATGATTTGGTGAAGCTCGTCAGCAGAGACGTTTTGTGCATAGGAGGATGGCGCGGCCAGGGCCAGAAGCAGGCAGGCAGCGGCCGGAATGTAGAGGCATCGGAAGACTTTCATGGATCCCGGGATTGGATGAAAAGGTACGTTGGATCGAACCTTCTGAATTAAGGGGGTTTGGCCGGAAAGCGCAAGAGGGCATATTACGATGAATATGATGCTGAAAATGTTATTCCCATTTACTCTTGTGTTTCTCAAGTCGCTCCTTTGCCTCCTCCAAGGTGTAACTCTCTCCTCTCTTGATCTGACCCTCAGCTTCCAGAATTTCTTCCAGCAGTTGAATTTTGTTGGTCATGCGCTCAAACTCAGCCACATCCATAAGTACGGCGGCGCTCTTCCCATGCTGGGTGAGTAGGATCGGCTGTTTATCCTCCTTGATGCGCTGGATAAACTCGGCAGATCGTTTTCGGAATTCAGAGAGAGGCTGTACGTCTTCAGACAGGGAAATGGTATTCATCGAACTATATTTAGTTTTTAGATATACCATTAATGTACTTCATGAAGTTTTTTTATGCAATGAATTTCAATTCATCTCACCTGATAATTAAAAGAGTCACCATCCAGGAAACACTTACAATTTTATTAAACTTTCCTGTAGCGTTTCGGGGGTGGGACGCATCCAACCGACAAACAGCAACCACCGCATGGGATCATCACAGCAGGAGCCGACAGTGCAGAGGGCGCGGACGGGCGACCAGTCCGCCTTCCGCGAACTGTACGAGCGGCATGTGGACGCACTCTTTCGCTTCCTGATGCAGTTCTCGGCGAACCGGGCGGAGGTGAAAGACTGGGTTCAGCAGGCCTTTATCAAAGCCTTTGAAAATCTGAACACTTTCGAGGGCCGTTCGCAATTTCGAACCTGGCTCTGGCGCATCGCCATCAACGAGATGAAGATGAGCCGCCGCGGCGCCCTGCGCTTTGACACAATGGAGGAGCTGCCCGACAATGGGAAGGCGCAGGGCGGCCTGCCGCCCGAAACGCTGATGACCATGCGCAGCGAAATTGAGAACCTGGACGAGCGAAAGCGGATGGTCCTGATCCTCTACGAGGTGGAGGGCTACTCGCATCGCGAAATCGCCGGTATGCTGGAGGTGGGCGAGAGCACCTCGCGCACCATCCTGACCCGCGCGAAATCGGAATTACGTGAACAGATAGGCAAACGACCATGAACAGCGACCGACACCAAAACCGCGACCGAAAAGACCGTGGGCGTTCCGGGGCTTCCTCCCACGAATACTACCGGGAGGAAGACCGGCCCACCTCCTCCGAGAAATCCTCCATGTGGACCGCCGTGGCGCAGCGCCTGCCCGGCGGCGGCGCCGGGTCCACCTCGGGACGGGAGGCCGGCCAGGGGTCCCCGCATCGGGGCGCCGCCTTCCACTGGCGCAGCTTCTGGATGGGACAGGCCGCGGCCGTGCTGCTCCTGCTGGCCCTGTTCGGAGCGTACACGCTCTGGCAGGAACTGGGAGGGGATTCGGCGCCCGAAAGCCGGCTGCAGCAAACCTACCGCACCTCCCTGCAGGAGCTCGCCTCCTCCGCACAGTTCCTCTCCACACCCGCCAGTGAGGTGCAACAGGAGGCCCTGGATTCGCAGCTCAGGGGACTCCAGGAGATCGACCGCATGATCGAGGAGATGCGCAGCGACATGCTGCTCAACGGCTCCACCCGGGCCAAGCGCAGTCAGCTGCGCCGGCTCTACGCCACCAAACTCGACTTTGTACAGAAACTGATCCTAACCGAAGACCAAGAGGCATCCTCATGAAACGTACCGTCCTTCTATTCAGCCTTTTCTGCCTGGCCCTGGTCCCCGCCCTCACGGCGCAGGACACCTACACCGGGGAGACCCGCGACGCCATCGACGGGAGAGGCGTCCAGAACTTCCAGGTGGAGCTGGGCAACGGCTTCACCGTCGTCCTCCGTGGCAGCGACACCGACAGCATCTCCTACCGTTACGCCTTCGAAGGGAACCGCCTGGCCCACGAACGCAACTTCAACCGGGCCGAATTCCGCCTGGAGCGACAGGGCGGCACGGCCTTGCTCAGCATACAATTTCCCGAGCTGGAAGATATGCGCCGTGAGGCCAATCAGTCCTGGCTGCAGCGCCTCTTCGGCAGCGACATACGGAATTTCAACATCGAGAAGCAGGAGCTGGTGATTGACATGCCGCAGGATCTTGCCCTACAACTGGGAACGCGCTATTCCAACGTCGATATTCGCAGCGTTGGCCGTGACCTTCAGGTATCAACACGGAGTGGAAAGGTGACTGTGGCAGACATTGGCGGTAACCTCTCGGTGTCCAACGAGTACGGAAACACGACGGCCCGCAACGTGGAGGGACAGGCCCATATCAACAGCCGTTCCGCGGACATTGTCCTCGAAAATATCGGCGGTCAAACACAAATTATCAGTCCCTACAGCAATATTGACCTGTCCGACATCCGCGGGACCGTCGGTGTACAGAACCAGAGCGGTACGGTGGAGGCAACAGGCATCCGCGGCACCCTGCAGGTACGGGGGGACTATTCCTCCATGAATATCCGGGAAGTGGAGGGAGGGGTAACCGTTCAGAGTCGGAGTGGGGAATTGACCATTGAAAACGTCCCCCAGCTGGCATTTGCCGGCGAGTACACCGACATTACGGCCAGAAATCTCACCGGCACCGAACCCAGCTCCATTGAAAACCGGTCGGCTTCGATGAACGTACGCAACGTCACAGGAAGCCTGCAGATTTCCGGTGAGTACCTGGAGGTAAATCTGGAAGACATCCGGGGAGATCTGAGCGTCGAAAACCGGTCCGGTTCTGTGACCGCTGACGGGGTGCAACGCACCACCAACATCCAGGGTGAATATCTTGAAATCGACCTCAACCGGTTTTCCGGGGCCGTGCTGGGCATACACAATCGCTCGGGTGACGTCAACGTGGAGAGTACAGGCTCCCTTTCGCAGGTGAATATACAGGTAACCTACGGGGACGTGCAGTTCACGCTGAACGAAAAATATTCCGGTCACTATAATTTTTATGCACGCTACGGAGAACTGACCGTTCCAAATCTCTTCACTTCCAATGGACGAGGGGTTGAAATACCCGATAAGCAAGAAGATGTACTTACGGGTTCAATAGGAAATAGTCAGAGCCGTTTCGAAATCCAAACGCAGAACGGCGACATTACGATCACCGCAAACTACTGATACCGCACCTTCCCCTTCCCCATGCAAAAAGGGCTGCCCGATAAACCGGGACAGCCCTTTTGCGTTGGCCATTCATTACGGAGTTCGCGCAGGCCGCGGAGGTCCCATCACGCCCTACTTCACGAAGAGCATTTCGCGGTAAACCGGCAGCGGCCAGAAGTCGTCGGCCGTGTAGCGCTCCAGGAAGTCCACCGAGTCACGGATGCGCGTGAGTACCGGAAGCACCTCGTTTTTTACGCGGGTGGCCCGGGTCATCACGTCCTCGTCCTCGATGTCCTGTACGGTCTCGCGGAGGTCCTCCAGCGCCTTGTTCAGGTCGTTGAGCCCCCCGTTTACCTTCTGGAGCATGTCGCGCGAGCCGGAGTTATCTATATTCAGCTTTTCCAGGCGCTCCACGCTCTCCGAGAGCTCGTTCATGTAGCGCACCACCGCAGGATAGATCATGGTCTTGGCCATGGACTCGGTGGTGTCGGTCTCGATGTTGAGGGTGGTCAGGTACTGCTCCGCCCAGATCTCCTGCCGGGAGTGGATCTCCCGCTCGTTGAGCACGCTGTGGCGCTCGAACAGGTCGATGTTTTTCCGGTCGGTCAGCCGCGGCAGAGCGTCCATGGTGGTGCGCAGGTTCAGCAGCCCGCGCTCTTCGGCCTCTTCACGCCAGGCATCGGAGTAGCCGTCGCCGTTGAAGATGATGTCCCGCGACTCGCCCAGGGTGCCGTGCAGTACGTTGGCCAAGGCGTTTTCGAGGGAGTCGGTATCCTCCATGCCCTCTTCCAGGCGATCGCACATCCGGCCGATGGCGTCCGCCACGATGGTGTTGAGCACCACGATGGGGAAGGAGATGGACTGGCTGGATCCCACGGCGCGGAACTCAAACTTGTTGCCGGTGAAGGCGAAAGGCGAAGTCCGATTGCGGTCGCCGGCGTGCTTGGGAATGTTGGGCAGCACGGGCGATCCGAGCCCCATCAGTCCGCCCTGCTTGGACTCCTTGAGTCCCCCGTTCAGCAGCTGGGTAATCACGTCCTCCAGCTGCTCCCCGATGTAGGCGGAGATGATGGCGGGAGGCGCCTCGTTGGCGCCCAGCCGGTGGTCGTTGCCCGCATGGGCGATGGAGATGCGCAGCAGGTCCTGGTGCTCGTAGACCGCCTTCAGGATGGCGGAGAAGAAGAACAGGAACTGCATGTTGTCGTGGGGATTGTCCCCGGGTTCCAGCAGATTCACGCCCTCGCTGGTGCTCATCGACCAGTTGAGGTGCTTGCCGCTTCCGTTCACCCCGTCAAAGGGTTTCTCGTGGAGCATGCACTCCATGCCGTACTTGCGGGCGATGCGTTTGAGGGTAATCATCATGAGCTGCTGGTGATCGGCCGCAATGTTGCAGGTCTCGAAGAGCGGGGCGATCTCGTACTGGCTGGGAGCCACCTCGTTGTGGCGGGTCTTCACGGGAATGCCCAGCCTGTAGAGTTCCTGTTCGGCCTCCAGCATGAAAGAGAGCACGCGGTCGGGGATGGAGCCGAAATAGTGGTCGTCCAGCTCCTGTCCCCTGGGCGGTTTGGCGCCCACGAGGGTGCGGCCTGACGTCAGCAGGTCAGGACGCCGGTAGTAAAACTCCTGGTCGATGAGGAAATACTCCTGCTCGCACCCGACGGTGGAGGTGACCCGCGAGGTTTCCACGCCGAAAATGTCCAGGGCGCGTTTGGCCTGCTGGTTGAGCGCTTCGATGGATCGCAGCAGGGGCGTCTTGTGATCCAGCGCCTCCCCGGTCCACGAGGCGAAAGCCGTGGGGATGCAGAGGTAGGAGCCGTTCTGATTCTCCATAATGAAGGCCGGAGAGGTGGGATCCCAGGCCGTGTAGCCGCGCGCTTCAAAAGTCTGGCGCAGCCCCCCGCTGGGGAAGCTGGAGGCGTCGGGTTCGCCCTGGATCAGGTCCTTGCCCGAAAACTCGGCCAGCGCGCCGCCGCCCTGGTTGGGCGTGATAAAAGAGTCGTGCTTCTCGGCGGTGAGGCCGGTCAGCGGCTGGAACCAGTGGGTGAAGTGGGTGGCGCCCTTCTCGGTGGCCCAGTCCTTCATGGACACCGCCACGGCGTCGGCCACTTCGGAATTGAGCTGCTCGCCCTCGTAAATGGTCGACTTCAGGTCGTGCCAGACCTTCTTGGGAAGACGCTCCTTTAGGTCCTCCAGCTGGAAGGCGTTTTCACCGAAAATTTCGGTGATCTGCATCGCTTTGTGGTCGTTGCCGTTCTGCTGCGGAGTCCAGTTGCGGGCCGCGGCCAACGTGTCGTATCGTCGAAGTGCTTTTGTCATGGAGAGTGTGGAAGAGATTTTATGGGGCGGGGTTAAAAAGCAGTTCGACTCTAAAATAGGATATTGGCGCACCAACGCGCAACTTATTTAAGCTATATTTTATCCACATTTAATATATAAAGGAGTATTTAGGCTATTACCTTATTTATTTAATTGAAGAGGGGTATTTACCCCATCCGGCTTAAACTTTTTCGCCGAGGGAGGCGGTATGGCTTGTTTTTTTAAGCAGGGCGGAATTTCACTATCTTGATCGCGTCATCCGGGAACGGTTATTCACAGTCATCCCCGTATCCATGAGCCGATCACGCCTCTCCATCTGGCTGGGCGCTGCGCGTCCACAAACCCTGCCCGCCGCGGCAGTGCCGGTCATGCTGGGCGCCAGCCTGGCCTGGACCGACGGCCTGTTTGGCTGGGCCCCTACCCTGGTCGCGCTCTTCTGCGCCTTTCTTATCCAGATCGGGACCAACTTCGCCAATGACTACTTCGACCACCGCAAGGGGGCGGATACCGACGAGCGGGTGGGCTTTGAGCGGGCCACCGCCACCGGGGCCGTCAGCGAGGGACAGATGAAGGGGGCCACCCTGCTGACCATGGGGGCGGCCTTCGTGCTTGGACTCTACCTGGTATGGCATGCCGGGTGGGTGATCCTGCTGGTCGGCGTGCTGTCGCTGGTCTGCGGGGTGCTTTACACCGGCGGACCCTGGCCGCTGGGCTACCATGGGCTGGGCGACCTGTTTGTGTTTATCTTCTTTGGAGGGGTGGCCGTCATGGGCACCTACTACGTCAACGCCCTGCGGCTGAGCGAAGCCTCCCTCTGGGCCTCCCTTGCGGCGGGCGCCCTCGCCGTCAACATCCTGGTGGTCAACAACCTGCGGGACATCGTGCAGGACGCCGCAGCCGGAAAGCGTACGCTGGGCGTGATCTTCGGGGAGCGTGCGCTGCGCTACGAATACCTCTTCATGCTGGCCCTGGCCTTCGCCGTACCTCCCCACTTTTTCTTCCGGCTGAATTTTAACTGGCCCGTCATGCTTCCCCTCATCACCTTTCCGATCGCCCTCTGGCTGATCGTGTCGGTCTGGACGGAGCAGCGCAAGGCCAACCTGAACCGTACGCTCGAACGCACCGCTCAGTTCATGGCCCTTTTCGGGGCACTTTTCTGCACCGGTCTACTGTTGGGGTGAATCATGGCACTCACCGCATACCGTTACGAACTGCCGCTTGCCCGTCCCTTCCGCACGTCGGGACGCACCTGGCTGTCCCGCCAGGGCGTACTGCTGAGGCTGAAGCATAAAGACGTCACCGCCTGGGGGGAGGCCGCGCCCCTGCCCGGCTTTTCCCGGGAGACGGTGGCGGAGGTGGCGGCCCAGACCAGGGAGCTGGCCTCCGGGATGATGGAACTCTTTGAGGAGGAGGTCGACCTGCCAGGCGAGGCGGAGCGCGCCCTGCCCGGATCCAATACCCATCCCGCCGACATTCCTCCTCCCAGGGGCTGGAAGCTGGGCGATACCGGCGAGCCCTTCCTGACCGGCGTAAGCCGCTACCCACGGGTGAACCGCTTTCTCCTGGAGCACCGCGTGCCTCCCGCACTGCAGTTCGCCATCGACACCCTATGGACCGACTACCACGCACAGAGGGAGGGCTGCAGCCCCGGCACCCTGCTCTTCGGACGCATGCCGGACGCGATCCCCGTAAATGCGGTGCTCTCGCTGGGCGACGACCTGGAGGAAACCCTGGCCCGGGCCGGCAAGCTGGCCGAAGGCGGCTTCGGTACCATCAAGGTCAAGGTGGGGGACGAAGGCGGGTCGGGCATCGCCCTGCTGAAAGCCCTGCGCAAGCGGCATCCGGATCTCCGGCTCCGGGCCGACGCCAACCGGGCCTGGTCTCCCAAGCAGGCCCTGGAGGCCTTCGCCGCCCTGGAGGATGCGGAACTGGAGTACTGCGAGGAGCCTCTCGCCAACTGCACGCCTGCCAGCCTGGAACATCTCGCTTCCCGGACGAAGGTGCCGGTGGCGCTGGACGAAAGCCTGACCGACCCCGCCTTCAGCGTCGATTTACTGCCGTTTGTGAATTTTTTTATACTCAAACCGATGGTCGCAGGCGGACTTTCCAATTTATTTGCAACAAAAGCCCTCGCAGATGATCATGATATTGAAATCATCGTAACAAGCTCCCTGGAGGGGAGTACGGGACGGTCCATGACGGCGCTTATTGCCGGAGGCCTGGGTTCACGGGACTTCGCACACGGCCTGGCAACGGCTTCGGTGCTTGAAAAGGATTTTCGCAGCTCCCCGCCCGGCGGGGAGCCCCCCGCCGTCTCTCCGCCCCGGGGACCGGGTCTGCCACCGGTGGATCCTGACCTGCTGTCAACCCTAAGCACCGAACGTCTTGAGCTCTGAACTCGAATTTCGGGAACACCTGGTCCCCACTTTTTCGCAGCCGGACGAGGATGCGCACTTCCTCGCCTCGGCCCGGGGCCTGTACACCTATAGCCACCTGGCACGTTTCGAGCGCTTCCTCCTGCAGTTTCTTAACGACTACGGCTACGACCCCGGCGGGGAGCGTCCCGTCGGCTTTCTCTCCCACTCCAGCGACGAACTGATCTTCGCCCTGGCGGCCTGCTGGAGGCTGGGATTCACTTTTTGCTGCGTGGACGCCAACGCCGCCCCCTCCGAGCAGAAAAAACAGCTGGAGCGGCTGAATCCCGGCCTGCTCTTCTACGACCAGGAGCACATGGACCAGGCCCCGGTCACCGGCTCGGTGCCCATGTCCAATCTGAAGCTGGAGGAGGTACTGGAGCGCACCTTCAACATGACCACGAGCGTGGAGAAGCGACGGGAAGCTATCGACACGGAGGACGTTTTCGCAAAATTTCTCACCTCGGGCACTTCAGGACCTCCCAAGATCGTACCCCTGAAGCGCCGCCAGATGCTCTATGCCGCAAGGGCATCCGCCCGCAACTTCCGGCCCGATCCGGGCCACTTCTGGCTGCTCTGCCTGCCCCTGAACCACGTGGGCGGCATCTCTATCGTGCTCCGCTCCCTGCTCTACGGCAGCGGCATCTACCGCATGGACGGCTTCGACCAGGAGATGGTCTCCACTTTCCTCAACGAAAACACCCTCTTCCAGGCGGCCTCGCTGGTGCCCACCATGCTCAAGCGCCTGCTGGAGATCCCCGCCTTCCGCACCCACCGCGGCTTCAAGGCCATCCTGCTGGGCGGGGGACCCATCGACCCGGCGCTGCTACGCCAGGCCACCGAAAAGGGCATCCCCATCGTGCCCAGCTACGGGATGACGGAAACCTGCGCGCAGATCGCCGCCAACCACATCCAGAAGCCCAGCGGCGTCTACGTCCCCTTCCAGAGCGTGGGCGCCATCTTCGCGCCCAACGAGATGGAGATCCGTGACCGCGAGGGCGAAAAGGTGCCGCCCAACGACTCGGGCACCATCTGGCTGCGCGGCCCGCAGGTTTTCGACGGCTACCTGGACGACGGGGAGGGCGGCGCTTCTGCGGCCGGAGACGGGGACGATGCGCCTTCGCGTACCGGGGGCGAGGGCAGTTTCGACGCCGAGAGATGGTTCAACACCGGCGACTACGGGCACCTGAACATCCACGGGCAGCTCATCGTGGAGGCGCGCCGCACCGATCTGATCATTACAGGGGGAGAAAACGTCTCCCCCCACGAAGTGGAGAGTGCGCTGGTAAAGCTGGAGGGCATCGCGGAGGCGGCCGTCATCGGCCTGCCGGATGAGGAGTGGGGGCAGCGGGTGGTGGCGGCCGTGGTCACCCGCGACGGGAAAGAGCTGGATCCCGAGGCCGTTCGGGAAGCCCTGGGACAAAACATGTCGGAGTTCAAGATTCCCAAGGAGTTGCTGGCCGTCGACGCCCTGCCCCATACCCCCTCAGGCAAAATAAAAAGAAAAGACGTCATAGCACTCTTCAAGTCCAACAAGTCGTAAAGTCATAAAGTCAAAAAGTCCGCCGACTTTCAGACTTCCAGACTTTTCGACTTATCAGACTTTATGACTTTACAGACTTTATGACTTTACAGACTTTAAGACTTTAAGGCTTTGTGGCCGATGTCGCTACGGAAGTAGCGGTTGGAGAAGCGGACCTTTTCAACTTCTTCGTACACCCCGCTTATGGCCTGCTGCAGGCTGTCGCCCGAAGCCACCACGCTGAGCACGCGTCCCCCGTCGCTCACCAGCTTCCCGTCCCTCAGGGCCGTGCCGGCGTGGAATACCATGGCGTCGCCCGACACCTCGTCGATGCCGGTGATCTCCCTGCCCTTCTCGTAGTCCACGGGATAGCCCTCGGAGGCCAGCACCACGCAGCAGCGGTAGCGTCCGTCCACCTCCACCTCCTTCCCGTGCAGGCTGCCCTCGGCCGCCGCCAGCATGAGCTCCAGCAGGTCGCTCTTCAGGGCGGGCAGGATGGCCTGGCATTCGGGGTCGCCGAAGCGGCAGTTGAACTCCACCACCCTGGGACCCTCGCGGGTGATCATGAGTCCACAGTAGAGGATGCCCTTGTAGGGGTGCCCGTCGAGCTGCATGGCCGAGATGGCGGGCAGGATGATCTCCTTCTCCACCCGGGCCAGCATGCGTTCGGTCACAATGGGGGCCGGGCTGTAGGCGCCCATGCCCCCCGTGTTGAGTCCGGTGTCCCCCTCCCCTATGCGCTTGTGGTCCTGGGCGTTGTGGATCACCTTGGCCGTCTCCCCGTCGGTGATGACGAAAACGGAGGCCTCCTCCCCCTCCAGAAACTCCTCGATCACCAGGGTCTGCGCCGCGTCGCGGAAGCGCTCGTCTTCCTTCAGCTCGCCGAGCCGCTTCTCCACCTCGGCCTCGCTTTCGCAGATGAACACCCCCTTGCCGCCGGCCAGCCCGTCGGCCTTCAGCACGACGGGATATTCGCCGCGGTTGCGCACCCAGTCGAGGGCCTCGTCAAACTCCCCGCGCGTCCACGTCGTGAAGTCCGCCGTGGGGATGCGGTTCTTTTTCATGAATTCGTTGGCGAATTTCTTGCTGCCCTCCAGCTGGGCGGCGTACCTCGAGGGGCCGAAGACGGGAATGCCGCGCTCCTCCAGAAAGTCGGCAATGCCGTCCACCAGCGGCTGTTCGGGTCCCACAACCACCAGGCCCACCTCCTTCGATTCGGCAAAGTCGGCGACAGCCCCGAAATCGGAAAGAGAGAGGTCCACGTTGGTTCCCACGTCGGCGGTCCCGGGATTGCCGGGGGCGATGTAGAGGGTATCGAGCAGTTCGGAACGCGCAATGGACCACGCCATGGCATGTTCGCGTCCCCCGCTGCCCAGAAGCAGTACGTTGAGAGGCATCAGTCGGATGAGATTTGTTCGGCAATTTCAACGATGGCGGCGAAGCTTTCGGCCTCAAGGGAGGCGCCTCCCACCAGTCCCCCGTCCACGTCAGGCTGCTCCAGCAGCTCACGGGCGTTGCGGGGCTTCATGCTGCCGCCGTAGAGAATCTGCACGGCGCGGGCCGTCTCCAGATCGTACAGATCGGTGATGGCGGAGCGTATCATGTCGTGCATCTCCTGGGCCTGCTGCGGGGTGGCCGTCTCGCCGGTGCCGATGGCCCAGAGGGGTTCGTAGGCCACGATCACGCCGGGGGCGTCGTCTATGGAGACCTCCGTAAAGGCGGCCTCCACCTGTTTGCCCACCATGCGCTGGTGGGTGCCCTTCTTGCGCTGCTGCAGCGATTCCCCCACGCAGACGACCGGCGTGAGTTCCGCGCCGAGGGCCTTGCGCAGCTTGTAGTTGACGGTGGTGTCGGACTCCCCGAAAAACTCCCGCCGCTCGGAGTGGCCCACAATCACATGGGTGCAGCCCAGCTCGCGGAGCATGGAGGTGCTCACCTCCCCCGTGTAGGCGCCCTCGTCCTCGTAGTGCACGTCCTGCGCCCCCAGCCATACGGTCTCGCTGCCGTCGAGGGCCACGGAGGCCGCGGGGATGGAGACGAAAGGGGGACAGATCAGCACCTGGACAGAGTCGGGGAGGTCGCCCAGGCGCTCGCGGATGCCGCCCGCGAGCTCGGCGGACTCCCTGGGACCGCCGTTCATCTTCCAGTTTCCGGCGATGAGCAGCGGTCGAGTCATGAAGCGGGGCCTTCGTTGTTAATCAGCGTTTGAATACCCTGAATGATATCGCGGAACTCCGTACCCACATACCTTCGCACGATGCGTCCCTGGCGGTCGACAAGAAAGCGCGTGGGCGTGCCTCGGATGTTGAACCGGTTCACCAGCTCCTGCCGGTCGTAGGCGCCGGCCTGGGCCACAGGCCAGGGCTGCACCCGCTCCTCAAAGAAGCCTTCGATCGTCACCTGGCTTTCGTCCAGGGGAAGCGTGACGACCTGGAGTCCGTAATTGCGGTAGATGCTGTGGATGACCACCGTGCGGTCGAACTGCTGCTGGTAGGTGCGGCTGGCCAGCGAGGTGATCTCCAGGATGTAGGGAGTGCCCAGGAGCGACTCCCTGCTCACGGTACCCCCGTTGGTGCCAAAGGAAAATTCGGGAATGGTGTCGCCCGGCGCCAGATAGTCCAGATCGTAC
Source organism: Balneolaceae bacterium (assembly GCA_034521445.1). Lineage (NCBI taxonomy): Bacteria > Pseudomonadati > Balneolota > Balneolia > Balneolales > Balneolaceae > Balneolaceae bacterium. The sequence continues at coordinate 63,530 of JAXHMM010000011.1, forward strand.
TGGATGGCTTCGGACCAGTTTCGCGCGGTGGGGTTATCGGGGTAGCTGTTCTGGAAATCGGTCAGCAGGTTCTGGGCGGTTTCCACACGCGCGCTGTCGTAGAGCAGCTTGATGCGTTCCATGCGGATGCGCATGCTCGCCTGGGAGCCCTCCGTCATCTGCTGGAGGGTGTCAAGGTAGGCCAGCGCGTGGTCGAGTCCCTGGTCCTGGGCCAGGTAGTCTTTGCCGTAGGTGGCGGCCAGCCCCACCAGGTCATCATCGGCGCGCACCTGGTTCAGGCGCAGCATCATGCTGTCGGGGTCCTGGGTGTTGAGGATGCGTATCGATTCGGTGGCCGCCATCTTGCCTGCAATGGTGGTGGGATAACGCTCGTAGACCTCCCAGTAGAGTCCGCTCCACTTGTTCATCTCCTGGGAGAGGCTGTCGGCGGAGATGCGGCCCGCCTGGGCGTAGATGCGCACCCGGCCTATGGTGCGGTTCATGCGCTGGAAAAGCTCCAGGGCCTCGTGCTCGCGGGAATGGATGTCCAGGGTCTGCTGCAGGTTGGCCAGGTCGCCGGTCACGCGCACCGTATCGTCGGCCGACAGGTAGAGGGGCACCCGGGCCAGCTCGCTCTGGTTGCGGGTGATGGAGAGGGGGTAGCGGTTCTGGGCAGGTACCTTGGCCATGCCGGCGAATCGACCCGTGGAATCGGTCACCTGGTGAAAAAGGGTATCGGTGATGGCGCCGGCCGAGTCCTCGCGGACCACGGTCACGCCGATGCCGGAATAGTCACCGCTCTGGTCCACCGAATCGGCCACGGTAAGCCGTCCCTCCATGCGCGCGCCGCCCTCCTCGGAGCCGCCCGAACAGGAGACGGCGAACATGGCGGTAAGGCCGAGGGCGATGCTGATAAATGGTTTTTTCATCAATCCTGAATACTGACGGTGCGGTATGAGCAACCGATTAATCAACCTATTTACGATTCTTCAAGCTTACTTGCAATGAGCTCGCGCACCAGGTTGGGATTTGCCTTTCCCTGGGAGCGCTGCATCACCTGCCCGATAAAAAAGCCTATAAGACCCTTTTTCCCGTCGCGGTATCGGCCCACTTCGTCGGGGTGCTCCTCGATGACCTGCTCCACGATGGGCTCGATGAAGCCGGCGTCGGAGACCTGCAGCAGGTTCATCGACTCGGCCAGATCTTCGGCGCTGCCCTCCTGCTCCAGCATGGCGTCAAAGATAGCGGTCATGGCGGAGGAGTTCACCTTGTCGTCCTCGCGCAGGTCGATGAGTCCCCCCAGGCGTTCGGACGACACCGGGAATTCGCGAATCGAAATACTGCGCTCGTTGAGTACGCGCAGCACCTCGGTGAGCACCAGGTTGGAGGCCGCCCGCGGGGAACCGGAGGTATCGACCAGCTTCTCGAAAAAGTCGGCCAGGTAGCGGTCGTCGGTCAGGGTGCGGGCGTCCTGTGCGCTCATGTCAAAATCGTCCATAAAGCGCTTCTGCCGCACGTCGGGCATTTCGGGGAGCTCCGCGCGCACCTCATCAAGCATATCGTCGGTCACCACCACCGGCGGGATGTCGGGTTCGGGAAAATAGCGGTAGTCGTGCGCCTCCTCCTTGGTACGCATCATGCGGGTCTCCATCTTGTCGGGGTCCCACAGCATGGTTTCCTGCACGACCTCCCCGCCCTCCTCCAGCAGGGCGATCTGCCGCTCGATCTCGTAGCCCAGGGCGCGCTCCACGTTGCGGAAAGAGTTCATGTTCTTAAGCTCGGTGCGGGTGCCGAACGTCTGCGAGCCGCGCGGCATCACCGAGACGTTGGCGTCGCAGCGCAGGCTTCCCTCCTCCATGTTGCCGTCGCAGATCTCCAGGTACTGCACGATCTGCTTGATGCGAGTCAGGTAGTTGTAAGCCTCTTTCGGGGTGCGCAGGTCAGGTTCGGAGACGATTTCGATGAGGGGCACGCCCGCACGGTTCAGGTCCACCAGCGTGTGGTAGGGATCCTGGTCGTGGATGGACTTTCCGGCGTCCTCCTCCATGTGTATGCGCGTGATGCCGATGCGTTTTTCGGTAGACGGGCCGTCCTCCCCTCCGGCCTCCTCATCGGTAATGGTGATGTGTCCGCCGTGGCAGATGGGCGTCTCGTACTGGGAGATCTGGTAGCCCTTGGGCAGATCGGGGTAAAAGTAGTTTTTCCGGGCGAAAATGGACTTGCGGGACACCTCGCAGTGGGTGGCCAGTCCCATCTTAATGGTGTAGCGCACCAGGTTATCGTTCAGCACGGGGAGGGTGCCCGGATGTCCCAGGCAGAGGGGCGTCAACTGGGTATTGGGCAGGCCGCCGAACTCGGTGGATACCGGCGCGAAGGCCTTGCTCTCGGTCAGCAGCTGGCAGTGCACCTCCAGCCCGATGACCGCTTCGTAGTTGTCGTGATCGATGGTACCCATGTCCTCTGTTTACTTCGTGCCTTCCAAAAGCAAAATGACGGCCGCCGTACAACCGCAATCGGGAAGGCCAAAGATATTAAAGATGCGAGACATTTATTAGTGCTTCGGGGAATGGCCTGAAGGCAGCCCGTAGAGCTGCTGTGTGACGCAGTGAATGGAACCCTGACCCCAAACCAGGTCGGCGCAGGAAATGCCGTCTACCTCGCGGTCCGGGAAATGGCTGCCGATCAGTTCCAGGGCCTCCCCGTCGCGGCGCGTATCGTAGAGGGGCACCAGCACCACCCCGCTGGCCACGTAGAAGTTGGCGTAGCTGGCCGGCACATAGGCCGAGCCGTCCACCGTGGTGCCCTCGATGCGGGTCTCCGGCAGCGGGAGAGTCTCGATGCGCAGGGACCTTCCGCCGGGGAGGGTGGCCGAACGCAGGATTTCCAGGTTTTCGGCCAGGGCGGCGTGGTTCACGTCGCCGGGCGGGGCGGTGACCGCCAGCACCGTATCCGGCGCCAGAAAGCGGGCCAGGTCGTCGATGTGGCCGTCGGTATCGTCCCCGGTCAGCCCCTCCTTCAGCCAGATGACGTGATCGGCGCCCAGGTAGGCGCGCAGCCTGTCCTCGATCTGTCCGCGGTCCAGTGCCGGGTTGCGGTTGGGATTGAGAAGCACCGACTCGGTGGTCAGCAGGGCGCCTTCCCCGTTCACCTCGATGGACCCTCCTTCCAGCACCATGCCGGGGGCGTAGCGCGGGATGCCGAACCGGCGGGCAAACCAGGCGGGCAGGGCGTTGTCGTCTTCCCAGGGAGGATACTTTCCGCCCCACGCGTTGTACTCCCAGTCGGTGAGGGCCCATTCGGGGAGGTCGCCGTCGACAGCCTCCTCCCGCCGCACAAAGATGGGCCCGCAGTCCCTGGCCCAGACGTCGTTGATCGGGCGCACATGCCAGGTGATGCGGGTGGGGTCCACCGCAAAATCCTCCAGCACCTTTCCGGCACGCTCACGGACTGCCTCATTTTCGGCCAGCAGGTGCACCTGCTCGTGCGGGGTCAGCGCGGCCAGGATGTCGCCGTAGACCCGCTCGACGCGCGCCAGGCACGCTCCGGGCCAGGTCTCCCGGTTGGAGGGCCAGTGGAGCTGGGTGGCAGCATGGGGATGCCACTCGGCCGGCATGCGGTAGCCGAGCTCTCCCGGGCGGCGGTTGGACGATGCAGCGGTTCGGGGCATGGGCTAGTCGTCGTAGCGTTTCAGCAGGGGACCATAGGTGTCGATGCGGCGGTCCCTGAAAAAGGGCCAGATCTGCCGCTGTCGTTCGACGGCCGACAGATCCAGTTCGGCGTGCAGGATCTCCTCCTCCCGGCCGGCCTGCGCCAGAATCTGCCCGAAGGGACCCGCCACGAAGGACTGTCCCCAGAACCGCGTGCCCCCCTCCTCGCCCACGCGGTTCACGCTGGCCACGAAGCATCCGTTGGCGATGGCGTGGCTTCGCTGGATGGTCTGCCAGGCCTGGTGAAACTCTTCGCTCTCGCCCCCGCTCTCCTCGGGGAGGGTGCCGATGGCCGTGGGATAGAGCAGCAGGCCGGCCCCCTTCAGGGCGGAGACCCGCGCCGCCTCCGGGTACCACTGGTCCCAGCAGATCAGGGGGGCGAAGCGTGGCGCGTCCTCCCCGACATCGTCCAGGCCGAACACCCGGTAGCCCTCCTCCCCCGGGGTGAAATAGTACTTCTCGTAGAAGCCGGGATCGTCGGGGATATGCACCTTGCGGTAAAACCCCTGCAGCTCACCGCCGGGTCCGATCACGGCCAGGGAGTTGTGGTAAATGCCGGCCGCGCGCCGCTCGAAAAAGGGCGCGACAAGGGAGATGTCCAGTTGATCGGCCAGCTGGCGCAGACGACGGGTGAGGGGACCGTCCAGGGGCTGCGCCCACTCGAAAAAACACTCGTCCATCTCGCGCGGGAAATAGGTGGTATGGAAGAGCTCCTGCAGACAGACCAGGCGGGCGCCGCCCCGGGCGGCCTCCTCCACCAGTCCGCAGGCGCGCTCCAGGTTGGCCTGCGGGTCGTCGGTGCAGGGATGCTGTATGAGCGCCAGGTTGAGGGTGTTCATGCTCATGATTCGTTTACCTATGCTCGGCCGGAATTACGGATGTTTCGGGTCTCCCGAAAGGCACGTCCGGAAATACCGCGCCGGCCTTCCGGAGACCCTTCGAACTAAATATTTTCGTTATAGGCCCGTCTTCGCCTGAATAACTTGCCTCATCCAAAAAGCGGCCTTTAGAATATTAGGAGACCGGTTTTAGCCTCCGAAAGATCGAAGGTACGGGTTTTGAGGCTCCCATATTAACAATAATTATTCGTATACTAACAGGCTCTCTGAAGAGAGCTTTTTTTTGATTGAACATTTCAGAAACCGAAACACAACAGCATCAGATGAGTAACCAAGCACATCCCCGGAGTTCCGTGGGACTGGACTACCTGGGACTGGAAAACAACGACCATACCCTCTGGAACCTGACGCCCCCGGAGCTCTACGAGGAGGCCATCCAGAACGGGGAGGGAACCCTGACCAGGGACTACGCCCTGCGCGTGCTTACCGGAAAGTATACGGGACGTTCGCCGGAGGACAAATACATTGTGGACCTGCCCTCCATCCACGACGACATCGACTGGGGTGAGATCAACCAGCCCGTGGACGAGGAGACCTTCGACGGACTCTTCGAGAAGGTGACCGAGTATCTCTCAGAAAAGAAACTCTACATCAAGGACTGCTTTGCGGGCGCCGAGGAGGAGCACCGCCTGAACGTGCGGGTGGTCAGCGAGGCCGCCTATCACGGGCTTTTCGCCCACAACATGTTCATCCGCCCCAGCCACGAGGAGCTCAAGAACCACAAGCCCGACTTCACCGTGCTGGCCGCGCCCAATTTCAAGGCGAACCCGGAGGAGGACGGCACCAAGAGCGAAACCTTCATTTTTGTACACTTCGACAAGCGGATCATTCTCATCGGGGGCACCCTCTATTCGGGCGAGGTGAAAAAAGGCATCTTCTCGGTGATGAACTACCTGCTGCCCAAAAGGGAGGTGATGGCCATGCACTGTTCGGCCAACATGAGCGAGGAGGGCGAAACCGCCGTATTCTTCGGGCTTTCGGGCACCGGCAAGACCACGCTGAGCTCCGATCCCGACCGCGTGCTCATCGGAGACGACGAGCACGGCTGGAGCGACGAGGGCGTTTTCAATATCGAGGGCGGCTGCTACGCCAAGACCATCAACCTCTCGGAGGAGGGCGAGCCGCTGATCTACGCCACCACCAGGATGCCGGGCACCATCCTCGAGAACGTGGTACTCTACAGCGACCGCAGTCCCGACTTCGACGACACCAGCTTCACGCAGAATACGCGCTGCTCCTACCCCATTGACTACATCCCCAATGCCAGCGACGCCGGCCGGGGCAACCATCCGAGCAACGTGATTTTCCTGACCTGCGACGCCTTCGGGGTGCTGCCTCCCATCTCGCGGCTCACCCCCGAGCAGGCCATGTACCACTTCATCAGCGGCTATACCGCCAAGGTGGCGGGCACCGAGCGCGGCGTCACCGAACCCCAGGCCACCTTTTCGGCCTGCTTCGGCGCCCCCTTCATGCCCCTGCACCCCACCGTGTACGCCGAGCTGCTGGCCGACAAGATCCGCCGCCACGAGTCCAACGTCTGGCTGATCAACACCGGCTGGACCGGCGGGCCCCACGGCACCGGCCACCGCGTCAAGCTGGGCTACACCCGGCAGATGCTCAGCGAGGCGCTGGAAGGCAATCTGGATGATGCGAACTTTGAGACCGAGCCCTTCTTCGGGCTTCAGATTCCCGCCGAAGTGGCCGGCATCCCGGACGAGCTTCTGCGTCCGCGTCAGACCTGGGACGACCAGGAGGCCTACGACGAGAAAGCCCACAAGCTGGCCGGCATGTTCCGCGAGAACTTCAAGCAGTTTGAGAGCGAGGCGAGCGAAGAGCTGATCGCCGCAGGACCGAACGCCTAGGCGCCCTCCTCCATCACCGCATTGAGCTTGTCCAGGTTGTCCTGCACGCGCAGGGCCTGGATCACCTCGTCGATCTCCCCCTTCATGATGTCCTCCAGGTTGTAGAGGGTCAGTCCGATGCGGTGGTCCGTGAGGCGGCTCTGGGGGTAATTATAGGTGCGGATTTTGGCGCTGCGGTCGCCCGTAGAAACCTGGCTCTTGCGTTCGGCCGCACGCTCCGCGCGCAGCTTCTCCTCCTCGCGCTCGTAGAGCTTGGTACGCAGCATGGTCATCGCCTTCTCCTTGTTCTGGTGCTGGGAGCGCTCCTGCTGGCACTCCACCACCACGCCGGAGGGTTCGTGGGTAATGCGGATGGCAGAGTCGGTCTTGTTGACGTGCTGTCCCCCCGCCCCGCTGGCCCGGAAGGTGTCGATGCGCAGATCGGCCGTATTGATTTCGATATCCACCTCCTCGGCTTCCGGCAGCACGGCCACGGTGGCCGCCGAGGTATGCACGCGCCCCTGGGTCTCGGTCTCAGGCACACGCTGCACGCGGTGCACCCCGCTCTCGTACTTCATCTTGGAGTAGACTTCGTCGCCTTCCAGCCCGAAGACAATCTCCTTGAAGCCGCCCTTATCCCCTTCGCTGAGGGTCATTACGTTCAATTTCCAGCCCATGTGGTCAACGTAGCGCCGGTACATCTCGAACAGGTCGCCGGCAAAAATGGCGGCCTCGTCGCCGCCGGTGCCCGCGCGCACCTCCACGATGACGTTCTTGGAGTCGTCGGGATCCTTCGGGATGAGCATGAACTTGATCTTCTCCTCCAGCTTCTGCAGGCGCGGCTTGAGCTCCCTGTTCTCCTCTTCCGCCATCTCGGTGATTTCAGGGTCCTCCCCGTCCTCGATCAGCTCGCTGTTACCCTCGATCTGGCGGTTGATGGACTTGTATTCGTCGTAAAGATCCACCAGCTCCTTCAGGTCGCTGTGCTCCTTGGTCAGCTCGGTATAACGCTGGGGATCGTCGTATACAGAGGGGTCGCTCATGGCGGCGGTAACCTCCTCGAACCGCTCGCGGACCTGCTCCAGTTTCGCTTCAATATCCATGGGGTGCTGATAATTCGAATTCACGCGCCGGTAGGCTGTCAAAGTAGTAAAGTTCTATTACAAAATAAGGGATATTCGGCACTATTCACGGGTGGGCGGGGGTTAACTTTCACGCGCCAATGGGCTATATTGGCCCTTCATTCTTCGCAACGTAAAGCACAGTCCCCGTGTCCAACCCCCTTAGCGCCCGCTACCGGCTCGGCTTCCTGGGAGCCGGCCAGCTCGCCCGCATGTCCGGCCTCCAGGCCTTCCGTTTCGGCATCCAGGTCGGCGTTTTCTCCGACCGCGAGGAAAACGAGCCGGTCCAGTTCATGACCCCCCATTCCCGTTCCGGTTCCTTCGATTCGGAGGTGGACCTTGCCGAATTCGCCCGAACCTGTGACGTACTCACCCTGGAGAACGAATTCATCGACTCGGAGGTGCTGGCCGCCGCCCAGGAGTCGAGCGGAACGCCCATCTATCCCTCCCCGGCCAGCTTCGCCCTCATTGAGAACAAGCTGATTGAGAAACAGACCTTCGAGAAGGCCGGCATCCCGGTCACTCCCTACGCCCTGGTGGAGGGCGAGCAGGAGCTCAAGGCCTTCGGGGCCGAACACGGCTGGCCCTACCTGCTGAAATCCTCCAAGGGCGGCTACGACGGCTACGGCAACGAGACCGTGGACGACCTGGAGGAGGCGGTCCGGGCCTACCGTGACCTGGGAGGCGAAAAGGGGCGGGATATTGTGGCGGAAGCCTTCGTGGATTTCACCCATGAGCTGGCCGTACAGGTGGCTCGCAACGAAACCGGCCACGTGGTTTATCCCTGCTGCGAGACGGTTCAGGAAGAGCACATCTGCGTGGCGGTGCGCTCTCCCGCGCCGGTGGACGAGTCGGTGCGGCAGCGGGCGCAGCAGCTGGCGGTGGCCGCCACCGAGGCCATCGACGGCCGAGGCATCTTCGCCTACGAATTTTTCCTTACCCCGGAAGGCGAGGTGCTGCTGAACGAATCGGCCCCGCGCCCCCACAACTCCGGCCACTACACCATCGAGGGCTGCGTGACCTCCCAGTTTGAGAACCACGTGCGGGCCGTGCTGGGCCTGCCCCTCGGGGATCCCTCGCTGCGCACCCCGGCCGTAACCATGGTGAACCTGCTGGGCGCCCACCGGCGTGATGCCCGGGTGGACCACGCCCTGTCGGCCGTGGCCGAAAAGGACGGCCACCTGCATGTCTACGGCAAGCTCGACAGCAAGCCCGGCCGCAAGATGGGACACTACACCCTGCTGGGTGAAGATCCCGAGGCCACCTACCGGCGCGCCTGGGAGCTGGCCTCCGGCATTGAAATTTAGGGGGAGGGCGTCCGGGATCGTCCCCGCAGGAAGCCTCCACGGCTGTGCCTTGCCCGTTGTTTGTTTCCCCGCTGATCGGTTTATTGCAGTCGGGATTTACACGTTTTTTAACCGCCTCTGACCTGAAATCCGGATCGATATGAGTGACAAAAACACCCGCGTAGGAGTCATCATGGGCAGCGACAGCGACTGGCCCACCATGAAGGAGGCCTGCCAGATCCTGGACCGTTTCGGCATCGCCTACGAAAAAAAGGTGGTATCGGCGCACCGTACGCCCGACATGATGGCCGAATACGGCAAGAGTGCGCGGGATCGGGGCCTGAAAGTGATCATCGCAGGCGCCGGCGGTGCGGCGCACCTTCCCGGCATGACCGCCGCCTACACCACCCTGCCTGTCATCGGCGTGCCGGTGAAGACCAGCGCGCTGGGCGGCGTGGACAGCCTCTATTCCATCGTGCAGATGCCGGGAGGCGTGCCCGTGGCCACCGTGGCCATCGGCAAGGCCAAGAACGCCGGTCTGCTGGCCGCCCGCATCCTGGGGGCGGAAGACCCGGACGTGGCGGAGCAGCTTGAAGCCTATCACCGGGAGATGGCCGAGGAATCGGAAAAGAAAACTCGGAATCTCACCTGAACCGCAATTCCAGGGACATGAAGACAGCCGAACCGGAAAGCGCGCCTGTAGCCTTGATAACGGGTGCTTCCGGCGGCATTGGCATGGAACTGGCGCGGGTGCATGCCGCCCACGGGCATGATCTCGTGCTGGTCGCGCGGCGGGAGGAGCGCCTGCGCGAACTGGGGGAGGAACTCGGCGAGGCGCACGGAATCCGGGCCACGGTGGTGCCGGCCGATCTTGCCACCGCCGGAGGACCCGAGAACGTTTACCGACGCACGCAGGAAGCCGGCATCCGCGTGCGCTACCTGGTCAACAATGCCGGGATCGGCGACTTCGGACCCTTCGCCGAATCCGACTGGCAGAAACAGTCCGACATGATCGGCATTAATGTCACCTCCCTGACGCGGCTCACGCACCTCTACCTGCCGGACATGGTGGAGGCGGGGCGGGGACGCATCCTGAACGTGGCCTCCACGGCCGCCTTCGTCCCGGGTCCCCTCATGAGCGTCTACTACGCAACCAAGCACTACGTGCTGGCCTTTTCGGAATCCCTCTATACCGAACTGCGGGGGGACGGCGTCACGGTTACCGCGCTCTGCCCCGGACCCACCCGCAGCGGGTTCCAGTCCACCGCCGAAATGCAGGAGTCCGGCCTGTTCGACTACCAGGTGGTGGCAGGCGCGCGCGAGGTGGCGGAATACGGATTCAAACAGATGATGAAAGGCCGTCCCGTGGCCATCCACGGCTGGGCCAACAAGATCAGCATGCAGGCGGTGCGCCTCTCCCCCCGGTCGGTGGTGCGGAAGATGGTGCACACCATGCAGAAACCCAGGTCCCAATAGACCCATGATTCAAAGGGCAGGCCCACAGCACCTCGGGGAGATTACCCGAATCTACAACCAAGCGGTGGAGGCGGGCCTTAGAACCGCCCACCTGGAGGCCCGCTCCCGGGAGCAGCAGGAGGCGTGGCTTCGGCGACATCTTGACGATCCCTACCCCGTTTTTGTGGATGAACGTGAAGACGAGCTGGTGGGATGGTTTTCCGTCTCTCCCTACCGGCCGGGTCGCGGAGCCCTCGACGGGGTGGCCGAGATCAGCTACTACGTCGATTTCCGCCACCACAAGGAGGGCATTGCCACAGGACTCATGGAACATGCCCTGGCCTACTGCCGGGAACAGGGCTTGAGGATACTGGTAGCCCTCCTGATCGAAGGCAACACCGGCAGCGTGCACCTGCTCAAGAAATTCGACTTCAAGCTCTGGGGCGTCATCCCTCAGGCCGTAGAATACCAGCACGAGTACTACGACCACATCTACATGGGCAGGGACATTACAGACAGCTGAAAACGCGGGCCGAGGTTGCCCAAGGCCTTTAACCAAGCCCAAACATTGGTTATACTGTTCCTGTAACATTCACTCCATCCCCTATGCTTATGCAAGTGCTCTGGCTGCTGGTACCCTTCGGGCTGCTCTACCTGGTGTACCGCTGGAACCGCAAGAGACTCAACGAGCCGCGTGAGCGCTGGGAACGTTTCTGGGAAATCCGCAGCCAGGCCCACGACACCCATCGCAACGAAAAAGGATGATCTAAAAATACCTGTTGCTATTGAACACGAAAGTGTCGTAACATGCATCTCGTGGGATGAATGACGACCGTTCTGATTGCGCTGCCCAAAGCTGCCTTTCCGCTTAGACCGCACGACATGCCTTCCCTTCACGCTAATAACAATGTACGATACGACCGATGAACATTTACGTAGGTAATCTTAGCTACAACATCTCGGATGACGACCTGAGAGAACTTTTTGAAGAATTTGGCGAAGTGGATACCGCAAAGGTAATCACCGACCGCGAAACCGGCCGCAGCAAGGGCTTCGGCTTCGTGGAAATGCCGGACGATGACGACGCCCGCGCCGCCATCGAAGAACTGGACGGCGATGAAATCGACGGACGCACGGTGAAGGTTAACAAGGCCCGTCCCAAGGAAGAGAAGAGCGGAGGAGGCGGCCGCTACGGACGCTAGTCCCGGTCACCTTACGAATGGCATAGCCATGCCCTCTCCGACCACGTCGGGGAGGGCATTTTTATTCAGGTAAAGACGTCCTTGATCTTCGAGAAGAAGCCCTTGCTGTCGTCCTGCTTGTTCTCAATGGCAAAGTTGGGATTCTCGCGAAGCGCCTCCATATGCTTGCGCTCGCTGGTGTTCAAGTCCCGGGGAATGTATACGTTTACCCGGATAAACTCATCGCCAATACCGCTGTTGTTGAGTCCCTGTATGCCCTTGTCCTTCATGCGCAGCAGCTTGCCGGGCTGGGTGCCCTCTTCAATCGTGATCCTGGCTTTGCCTTTCAGGGTGGGCACCTCCACCTCGGTGCCCAGGATGGCGTCGGGCACGGTCAGCAGCAGGTCGTAGTAGATGTCGTTGCCGTCCCGCTCAAAATGCTCGTGCTCCTCTTCCTCGATAAGCACGATCAGGTTGCCGGGATCCCCTCCCCTCATGCCCGCGTTGCCCTTGCCGCGCAGGGTGATGTAGTTGCCCTTGGAAACGCCTGAGGGCACGTTGATCTTCACCTGCTCCTGCCCTTTCATGCGGCCCTCGCCGCTGCATTCCGAGCAGGTGTTGCGGATGATGCGCCCCTCCCCGTTACACTCGGGACAGGGCTGCACGTTGACCATCTGTCCCAGCATGGTGCGGTGCACCTGGCGCACCTCGCCCATGCCGTTGCAGGTGCCGCAGGTCTCGAAATCCTCTTCGGTCTCCGCGCCTGTGCCGTTGCACTCCTTGCAGGTGACAAACTTCTTGACCTTCAGCTTCTTTTCGGTGCCGAAGGCGATGTCCTCCAGGGAGAGTTTGATGCGCAGTTTCATGTCGGAGCCCTGCTGGCCCCGCTGGCGTCCGCCCTGCCCGCGGCCTCGTCCGCCTCCCCCGAAAAATTCCGAACCGAAGATCTCGCTGAAGCGGCTGAAGATGTCGTCGAAACCCACGTTTTCGTAGGCGCCGCCCCGGCCTCCAAATCCGCCGTTCATGCCTTCGTGGCCGAACTGGTCGTAGCGCTGGCGCGTCTCGGGATCGCGAAGCACCTCGTAGGCCTCCGAAGCCGCCTTGAACTTCTCCTCGGCCTCGGGATTGTCCTTGTTGCGGTCCGGGTGGTACTTCATGGCCAGCTTGCGATAGGCCTTTTTAATCTCGTCCTGGTCGGCATTCCGGCTGACTCCCAGGATTTCGTAATAATCTTGCTTGGGCATATAAGTTCAGGAATTGGCGGTTACTCGCTTACAATGACTTTGGCGTGGCGGATGGTGCGTTCACCTATGCGGTAGCCGTTCTCGATGACCTGCAGTACCATGTCGCTGTCGACGTCGTCGCCTTCGGGCTTCCGGCGCATCATGGCGTCGTGAATGTCCACGTCGAAGGGCACCATCTCCTCGTCTATGCGCTCCACCCCGTGCTTGCGGAGCACCTCCTCGAATTTCTCGGCCACCAGGTTGACCCCGTCCATCAGCGTGTCCGGCACGTCGAGGTCTTCGGCCGCCTTCAGCGTGCGGCGCAGGTCGTCGTTCACCGAGAGGAAATCCTCCAGGGCATTGGCCTTGGCCGTCTCGTAAATCTGGGCGCGGTCGCGCTGCACCCTTTTGCGGAAATTGTCCATTTCGGCCGTCTTGCGCAGGTTGCTCTCCTTGAGGCTGCCGACCTCCTGCTCCATCTCCTGGATGTAGCGGTCGCGCTCGGCCAGTGCGGCTACCAGCTCCTTGCGATCAATCTCTTGGTAGGTGGAGATATCGGGTCCAATGAAGCCGGAGGGCGTCTCGCCTTCGCCGCCCTCCCTCGACTGCGGTTGGCCGGCCTGCCGGTCGCCGGAGGCCTGCTGCTGTCCGCCCTGCGCTCCCCCCTGTCCGTCGGCGGTGGCGGACACCTTCTCGGAGTCCCGCTGCTGCTGTTCCTGTTCCTTGCTGGATTCGCTCATGAAAAAGTCGTTTATGCGTCTGTATTGGGGTTTGCTTCAGGCAGCCTTATGAAAGCAAATAACATGCCATCAAATATTGCGGCCGCCGGTACTGTCAAAGTTACGCAATCTGGCGCAATTCCCTGAAGGGTTGTGCAAGACCTGTCGCGGTCGGACCTACGCTGCGTCTTCTTCGTAGAAGACCTCGATCATGTTGCCGTCGGGGTCCGAGATGAACACAAAACGGCCCCGCTTGCGGTTGGCCGGTCCGCTCATGATGGTCACTTCATGCTCGCGAAAATACTCGGCCAGCTCGTCCACCCGGTCCGGAGAATCCACGTAGAAGCCGAAATGGTCCACCCGGTAGTCGCGCGAGGTGGGGTCGTAGCTGGTCTCGGCCTCCACAAGTACGATGGTGTCCTCTTCGCCCACCCGGTAGACGGCCATGCTCTTGCCCATCTTGCGGACCAGCTCGAAGCCGAGGACCTCTCCGTAAAACTCCTCCGCCCTGTTAATGTCGTTGACCCGGATGGTGATGTGATTGATGCCCGATGGTTCGAATTTTGCCATAATTTGTCTTTAAAGTCTAAAGGTCTGATACGTTTCATGGTCCAAACGGGCAGCTACCTGCCCCGGACCTGTTCATCAGGGAATAATACCATTTTTGGCGCAGACGTTCATTTATTGGGCACGGGGAGGCGGGGCACATTGCCTCCCCGTTACATAGTTCCCTAATTTTACTATTTTCCCGACCGTGCAAATAAAGCTTGAATTCCCGGACCACAAACCCTAACCGACGGTATCCCGCCCGTGAGTACCCTTTACCTGGTCGCGACCCCCATCGGCAACCTGGACGATCTCTCCCCGAGGGCCGTGGAGGTGCTCTCCTCGGTGGCGCAGATTGCCTGCGAGGACACGCGAACCTCGGGCGTGCTGCTGCAGCGGTACGGCATCTCCACCCCCACCTTCGCCTTCCACCAGCACAACGAGCACCAGAAATTGGCGCACCTGCTTAACCTGCTGGACGCCAACCGGGAGGTGGCGCTGATCTCCGACGCCGGCATGCCGGGCATCTCCGACCCGGGATTCCTGCCTGCGCGTGAGGCCTGGAAAGCCGGCCATACCGTTTCGGCCATACCCGGACCTGACGCGGCAACCACCGCCCTGGTGGCCAGCGGACTCCCCTGCGACCGCTACGTCTACGAGGGGTTCCTGCCGGCCAAAAAGGGACGCCAGAAACAGCTCAGGCAGCTGACCGAAGAGGAGCGCACCGTGGTGCTCTACGAAAGTCCCCGCCGCCTGCTGAAACTCCTGGAGGAGCTGGAGACGTACATGGGAGGCGAGCGCATGGTGGCCGTGGCGCGCGAGCTCACCAAGAAATTCGAAGAGGTTGTGCGCGGCCCCCTGCACCGTATCGCCTCCGACTTCACCGCGCGCAACGAAATACGAGGTGAAATCACCGTAATCATAGCCCCCAAGGACTACCGCGAATGACGCTGTTAAGAAGAGTGCAAAACATCTGGAACAAACCCTGGGTCCTCTCCGTGCTGGCCGGCGTGCTGCTGGGCCTGAGTTTCCCCCCCTTCCCCTTTCCTATTCTCAGCTTCCTGGGAATATTTCTCATTCTGCGTATCGTCGACCTGTCGGATTCCGCACGGCAGGCAGCCCAATACACATGGGTGGGATTCATCATATGGAATTCCATCGTAACCTATTGGCTTCTGATGGCATCTGTTGCGGCGGGCGCCGCCGCCATACTGGCGAATGCGGCCGTCATGACCCTGCCGGTCATGATGCAGAAAAAGACGGCGGATTGGTTCGATCACCCCTGGGTGACCGGGTTGCTGCAAGCCTGCTGGTGGGTGAGTTTCGAATACCTGCACCATAACTGGGACCTGGCCTGGCCCTGGCTCTCCCTGGGAAATGCCTGGGCGAACGTGCCCCAGCTGGTCCAGTACATCTCCGCCACCGGTTACCTTGGCATTTCTTTCTGGGTGGTCGCCACGTCCGCCCTGGCCTACAGGTTGCTTGCCGACGGCAGCCAGCGTAAAAGCCAGGATGCTTCGCCCGCACTGAGACAAACCTCGCTCAAATGGGGTGCTCTGGGTATGCTCCTGCTCTTTCCCGCCGTCTCATTGATCGTTAACGCCGGGCTGCCCACTCCGGATGACGGTCCGGAGAACACCCTCACAACCCACGTGGTGCAGCCCAACTTTGACTCCTATCAAAGCAGTGGGGGACACGGCTCACCCATCGAATCCAACGCCTACATACGGGCTCTGAGCGACTCGCTGCTGCGGGGCGGGACCGAATTGGTTTTATGGCCGGAGAACGGCATTCATCCGGGCCTCAGCAATGTATCATCCGAATACTCCATGGCCTATTATGTGGAGGATGAAATCCAGGATTTCGCTTCGGATCGTAACCTGACCGTTATCGGAGGAGCAACGTTTTACGAATTCTTCAATCAAGACGAACTGCCCCCCTTGCCCGAATATGACGAGGATGGGCTGCCGTACCTGACCTACAACGCGGCCATGGCTTTCTATCCGGGCGACAGCATCCGGGTATACCGAAAACACAACCTGGTTCCCATCGTCGAGCGCATGCCCTTCGCGCGTACGCTTGCCGCCTTGGACATCCTGGACCTGGTCAGCTGGTCAGCCATCCAGGGATATGGCAAGGGCTGGGAACCTACGCTCTTCTCGGTCGGCAATACCAAGGTGCCCGCACTTATTTGCTACGATTCCATATTCCCGAATTGGGTCCGCCGTTTTGTCAAGGGGGGCGCGGGCCTGATTACCGTGATTACCAACGACGGCTGGTGGGGGGATACGGGAGGGCACGAGCAGCATTTTGCGTATGCCCGACTGCGGGCCATCGAATTTCGCCGCTTCGTAGTGCGCAGCGCCAATAATGGCATATCGGGCGTGATCGGGCCGGACGGATCGCTGCACGTTCGCACGGAATACTGGGAAAAGGATGTCTTTCGCTACGAGGTGCCCATCATGGAGGATCTTACATTCTACGCCCGTTTCGGGCCCTGGCTGCCCTGGCTTTGTCTGCTGGGCGGATTCGGGTCACTGGTGTGGAGGGGCGTGCGGCGTTTCAGGGAGTGATTCACCCGGCCGACCCTCTCAGGGGCTAATTGAGCCCCCCCCCCTTCTAATTCGACTGAATGCTCACCACCACGTTGAAGCGCAGGTCGTGGTCGGTGCGGGCGTAGATTCCCGAGCTTTTGGGGATGAGCCGGCTGTAGGTGTACTCAAAATTGGCGCGGATGGTCTGGGAAAACTGGTAGCCTATTACCGCCGAACCGTTGATGCGAGACTGTCCCCCGGTAAAACTGCTGGCGTAGCCGTATGCATGAACATCCCGGTCAATATGTTGCGGCGGCTGCACCAGGGCATTGTCCAGGTCAGAGTCCAGGCGAAACTTCTGCTCGGTGTCCTCGATATAGCTGCCGTTGATGGTCACGTCCACCGCATTCCGGATGGTGGGAAAAAACGGCAGGCGCAGGTCACGGATGGTATAACCGAACGACATCGTCACACCCCGCGACAACCGCTCGATCACCGTGGTGTTGCTGAGCGACAGGCTGGTCAGCTTGCTGTACTCGTACTGGAAGTTGGTCCGCAGGTTGGAGTCCCAGGTGATGCTCAGTCCAACCAGGGGCGAAAAACTCTTCTGGATGTTGATGGTGTTGGGCTCGTAGCTCTGGCGGAAGTTTGTCACCGCGTACCGCCCCAGCGACAGGGCCGGCAGCTCGCCCGTGTCGGCGTTGAATTCCCAGCCCAGCCGGTAGCTCCCGCTGTAGCTGTGACTGAGGGAAGCGCGCGCCATAAAGTTCCCGAAGTAGGGAATATACCTTTCCAGTCCGCTCCAGGTCACCTGCCAGCCCGGCAGGGGCAGCGGCATGAAATCCTGTTTGCCGACGACTGACGAGCCCACCGAAAGGAAGGCGGTCCGGAAATCTTCCTCCAGCGACTTCCTCCCCATCACGATCCGCCCGTCCCTGTTGCCGGCGGCGTCGCTGAGGGTGTCTCCCTGCACGCCCAGGTCGTCGAAAGCCGTCTGCAGCTGCTTCCGGAAAAATTTCCCGTAGCCGCTTCCGAAATTCCAAACGCTGGAGCTCACATTGCCGCTTCGGGATTGCACGATGGAGGTGGATTCATCAGGATTCAACGTGATGCTGCGCGAGGAGGTGACGTCCCACTGCACGTTCCAGGTGAGATCGACGGTGAAGTTTTGGAAGGGTTCCCAGCGCGAATCGACATGCAGCTCGTCGTCGATGCGCTTGCTGGAAGGAATCTGGATGCTGCGGTCCTCGAAAGGGTTGTCGATGAGCTGAGCCAGTCCGATGCGGTCGCCGAAGCCGGTTCGGTAGGAGAAAGGCGGCGAATAGTTCTGCCCGGAATTTCGGAACATATGGAAAATCTGGGAGTCTCCGCCATAGCCCCGCTGCATGGCATTCTTGGATATGTTAAACGCGATCTCCACGTTCTGGATCCTGGTCCGCCCCGCCAGCAGCTCCTCCATATCGAAATCCAGCGACTGGTCCAGCGTCAGGTTGTTGGTCAGCGTGGAGCCCAGCCCGGAGCCGACCGGGGAGTTCTCCCACTGATAGCCTCCCCCGTAGTTGGCCGAATAGGAGACCCATTCGAGGGCCTCGATACGGTCCAGGCGCGGATCCCAGGCCGCCGTATACTGCTCTTCGTAGTCGTTGCGGCGCGAGCGCAGGGAGTCGAATACCAGATCCTCCAGCACGTCGAAGGAGGGGCGGACGCGGAACCGCGTGCTGTCGGCCTCGCCCGGCAGACCCGCCTGCTCGATGCCGGCCCGCGAAAGGTCGAACACCGTGCGCGTCTGGAAGCTGGTCTTGATGGAGGGCGTCAGATTGTAGCCGAAACCGAAACTGGTGGAATAGTTGAAGATATGCGACTGCTGCAGGGGCGGTGTGACGCCGGATGAGGCATTGTCCTGAAGCCGGCGGCGGCGCTCTTCGTACTCGCGGGTGATCCCGGCAGAGGCGTTCACCGAGGCGGGGGTGTAGCCCAGGCGAAGCCCGGCCAGCGGATGCAGCAGGGGGACGTCTCCCAGGAACCCGAAGGGCCGGAAAAGTTGCGTTTGGTCGAAGGAAATGCCGTAGTTCAGCGACCCGCTGTAGTTCCAGTTGTCGTTGAAGAGAAACTCGGGATTGCGCCGGCTACCGGTGTTGTAGACGTAGTTGAGGGTGGTGTTATCGAGGGTGGCGCGAGCCAGTTTGCTGCTGGAACCCTGCTTGCCCACATTGGAGAGACTCACCGAGTAACTCTCATTGAAGGTCTGTATTTCGTGCACTTTCTGGTCGATCAGGCGCTGCTTCTGTTCTTCGCCCAGATCGCGCGCGTTCACCGCCTCCCTGAACTCCGACAGGCGCACGTCGCCCTGGTTGGGCAGGTAGCGCGGGGTGGAGGTGGAGCGGCGCGTGGCCAGGCTGAGCGGGATGTTCCACCCGTAGCGCTCCGGCAGGAACTTGTCGATGCTGAAGGTGGAACTGAGGTCGTAGGACCAGACGTCGGACACCCGGCGCTGCCCCATCCGGGAGTCCAGCGCCCCGAAGCCGTCGGTCTCCCGCGCCACGTTGGCATTGAAGCGGGCGAAGTCGGCCACCTGCACCTCCATTTTGGCGTTGGCCGCCCAGCCGCGCTTGTTGTCAAAACCGGAGACGCGCAGCTCGTTCAGCCAGAACTCCGCGTCCAGGGAGCCCGTACCTCCGGCCTCCGGGTTTTGAGGGTTGTAGGGATTGCGTATGCCCATGCCGATCTCACCGATGCGGTCCAGGGAAGGGTTCCCCTTGACGGCAAGCACCGCACCCGGGGGCGCGTCGGGCAGCATGTCGGTGCTCTCGAAGATCTCGCCGGTGTTCATCTGCTGCTGGTCACGCAGCTGCTTGAGCCGGTTGAGGGCGCGCATGACCAGGTTCATGCTGTTCTCCTCGTAGAGCCAGACCTGCTCGGCCTCCTGCAGGCGCTCGCCCTCGGTGAGCTCGTCCAGCGGCTTCCGGGCATACCTGTAGTCTTCGTCGCTGGGGGTCACCGGCTGCCGGTACTCGTAGTAGTTGTTGGTCAGGTCCGTTCCAAAGCGCATGACCAGCTCCGCTTCGTCGCGCGAATCGTAGCCCTCCCCGTGCACAAACATGCGCAGGTTGGAGTAGTGGATCATATTCATGCCTCCCGGGTAGACCCGCTTGACCATCTTCAACTCGCCCGGTCCCAGTCCCCGCGCCTGAAGCACCAGCGACTGCTCGTTGGCAATGGTTTGCCGCTGGCGGCTTCGGTTGGTGGCGCGGATGGCGCCCTCGGGCTGGCGGTAGGGAATGGGGCGCCGGCGCGAGTTCTCCTCGATGTTGACCGAGGATATGCTGAAATCGGCCGTGCTGGGCTGCTCATTCGACACATTTTCGGCGGGGCGCCACTGGCTGCCCACCAGCTCAAAGGTGGCGAAGCGCATGGTAAAGGCCTGTTCGTAACCGGAGAACCAGAGGCGGATATAGGAGATGTTCTGGAAGTTCTCGATGTCGCCCACCCTCCGCATGAAATCCTCCAGGGGAATGCGCACCTGGTACCAGCGATCCTGCTGGTCCTCCGCCGGGATCTCGTCAACGATATAGGTGCCCGGACTGCCCGGCTCCAGCTCGCTGAAATCGGCGGGGTTCCAATCGATTTCGTACTGAAAGTAGGCGTTGTTCTGCTCCACATTGGAGGGGGTGATCAGCCCCTCGGAATCGGGGCGGTTGGTTACAGCCCGCTTCTCGGCGGTGTTGGGCGGGGTATTGCCGTCGTGAAAACCGTACATGCGGTGGAAGCGCTCGTGCAGCGGAAGTCCGCTCACCTCCTCCTCCCCGTAGTAGACGTAGTCGTCGTTGGAGGGATCCTCCAGCGCCTGCTGGAACTCGGGACTCTCGGTGCCCCAGGCCTGGCGCACCGACTCCAGAAAGGTGGCGAAGACGGCCTGCTCGTTGATACCGTCAAAACCCTCGCGGTTGGGCATGCCGTCCAGTCCCACGTCCTCCAACGCCCGCAGCTCGTTGGAAAACTGTCCCTCGGGGGGCGGCGGCGGACTCGGAATGTACGAGCGGGTCTGTCCCCCCAGGTTGTCGGGCTGCAGGTCGTCGGGCCGCTGCGCCAACCCGTCCTCGGAGTTGGTCTTGAAATTGGGCACGACGTCCTCCGATACCGTGCCGATGTCGATGTAGATCTTGCCTTCGTAATCTTCCAAATCCTGGGAGGTGGGCAACTCGGCGCCGGGCAGCACCGGCTGCACCCAGAATTCCAGGAACTCGATGTTGTTCTGGGTAAGGTCTTCCTGTCCGCTGGGAAGGGTGGTCACCATCCCGCCCCAGGTTCGATCCGGCTGGGCCTGCAGCAGCTGATGCAGGTTTTCGTTGTAATTATAGGAACCTCTGTGGGTGGGATCGTAGTGGATGTCGAGCGTGGTGATAAAATTCTCCTCGCTCAGCACGTCCCGGTTGGGGAAGACGTCGGTCACCGCCACAGGTTTTGACTCGGGGGTAAACTCGGTCCCCTCCAAAATCTCGGTGATGTTGCGGGGAATGGCGTACCAGGAAAACTGGCTGCGCAGGTCCGACCGGGCAATCTTGTCGGGGAGGTTGGTGGAAGGATTCACCCGGGTGGTGTCGTTAAAGAATTGCTGGTCCGGCCGGTAACCCGGCACGGCGGCGGGAGCGGCAGCCAGGCTCCAGCGCGAGGGATTCATGAAGGAGAGCCCTATATCGGCCCCCTCGAAATCATCGATAAAAACCAGCCCGTTCTCCTCGTCCTCGAAGAGCCGGTTGTTGCGGATGGCGTCCTCCACCGCGTTGGTCTGGGAGACGTCGGGGCGGAGCTGCGCAAACTCCCCGCTCAGGCTGATGCTCGAGGTGGCGGTGGTCTGCAGCAGGGGCACCTGGTCGAGGGCGCGGGTGAGCCACGGCAGCTCTCCCTGAGCGGTGGCGTCAAAGCCTATGGCCGTATTGTTCACCGGCTCGTTGCCGATGCGGATCTTGTCCTGCAGCGGCTTCTCCTTGAGTTTGAGGTAGGTGCCGCCGATGCTCACGCCCGGTGCCAGGGTATATTCGGCCCGCAGTCCCGTGAAGCCCTTCTGCTCAATCTGGGCGAACTGGTTGTTCTCGTACTCGATGCGGATTTCCTGTCCCCGTTGCAGGTAACGGTCGTTGAGGATGGTGATCGAGCCGATGGAGTAGTCCACCACGTAGTCGGTGCCCTCCTGCAGGCGGGTGCCGTTGGCGTAGACCTCCACGGAACCCTCCACCAGGGAGATACCCAGGGAGTAGGAGTCGGACACGCTCCCCTTGGCCTGCCCCTCGATGCGGTAGAAGCTGTTCTTGGAGACCTGCTCGGCGTTCACCTTTTTCTCCTCGTAGAGCTCGGTGAAGGCGAGGTCGCTCACCCGGTCGGGCGGCTGTCCGCTCTCCTGCAGCAGTTCGGCGATGCGCGAACCGAAGGGCTCCAGGTAGGGAAAGATGACAGTGCCCTCCACCGGGTTGAGGGTGCCCGTGCTGAAATCCACCTGGTTGTCCGGGGCCGTGGCGCCCTGCCGGTCCACGCGGTCCAGTCCCAGGTCCTGCAGCAGGATGGAGCTGCGCCCGGGCAGGGAGCTGCTGGGCACGTTCTGCTCGGTGAACTTGATGTCAAGCTCCAGTCCGTCGGCCGTCAGGTTCTGCACGCCCGTGGAGTAGACATTCTTGAGCATCAGGTCCCACGCCGCGTTGGAGGTGGTCACGTTCTGGGGACGGACAAGTTTCAGAAACAGGCGGCTGCTGCCCCCCTGGCTGACGTCACCCACGCTCACCGTCTGACCCGTCTGCGGGTCCACATACTTGAAGGACACCGCCACGGCCTGCCGGGAGTTGAGGCTGCGGTTGACCGAGATGAAGCCCAGCGAGCGGTGCACCTCGTAGTCGGTGCCCTCCTGCAGGGGAATGAAATAACCCTCGGTAAACTCGTCCGGGTCCACCCCGAAATCCGCCGCCGAGACCCCCGTGGAAGGATTCCGGTACGGGTTGAGCAGCGACTCCGGGAAGGCGTCCCGCGCCTCGTCCGGCGGCAGGTAGCTCCCGTCCGGACCCTGCCGCACGCCCAGGTCCACCATAGCGATGGCCTGGCGCTCGCCCTCGCTGGCCTGGCTCGACTGGCGCAGCATCCAGACGTTGATTTCGGAAAGCTGAAGGGCCTGTCCCAATTGCTGGGGATCGGACATGTTCTGCTCGAACTGCTGCCGCGGGAAAAAGTCGATGAAAAAGTGGGTGTCGTTTTCGTAGTTGGCCGGCCGGATGGAGATCTCCTGCTCCTGGGCACCGCCGGTGATGGTCTCCGTGCGCCCCTGCCCTTCCTGCTGGGAGAGCACGCTGGTGAGGCGCAGGGCACCCAGCTGGGCGGTGGATTTGACCCCGAAAAGCGCGCTGCCGCCCCGCATGAGGGAATTGCCCGTTTCCATGGAGACGTTCCCCATCTCGATGGACTGCAGGATCTCATCCTCGTAGCCCTGGTAGCGTATCGACAGGCGGTTCATGAAATCGAAGGGCCGCTCGGTGTCCCAGTCCGTCGCAATGGTGAGCTTGTCGCCTATGGTCCCCTGGATATTGAGCTGCAGATCCTGCTCAAAGGTGGGATCCACCTGCGTCTGCTGGTCGGGGGGAACTTCGGGGTTCTCCGTGGTGGAAATGGAGGCGCCCACGTTCAGGTTGGCCGTCCCGTTGATGCTCAGGTCTACCGTCGGCCGCCCGAAGATGGTGGAGAAAGCCGATTGCTCGCCTGCCGGCAGGTCAAACTGGAAATCCAGGAGTCCCCCGCCCTCCTGCGTCTGCTCGGTGTAGGCGGCGATCAGCTCCTGCCAGTTGCTCCGTTTGGCCTCCTCGAAGGAACGCATCTCAAACTCGTCGAAGGTCATCCGGTAGGGATCGCTCAGAGCCAGTTCGCCCAGCCATCGGCGGCTGGAATAGTAGCCGAGCGAATCGCGCGTGATGCGGGTCTCCTCCCCCGGCAGCCTGACGTACCAGAGCGCGGGCGGCCAGACGGGAAAGGGACGCGCCAGGAACCAGGGCTCCGGGAAGTCCGGAAGGCGCCAGTCGGTGGTGTCGCCCGCAGCATACTGCCAGGGGAGCGCGAAAAGAGGGAGCGCGGGACCCGAGAGGCCGACCGCGGCCTGCACGGAGTCAGCCTGCGATGTGTCGGCCACCGCCGTGCTGTCCTCCTGCGCCTGCGCCTCGAGGGAGGCCAGCAGAAAGAGGCAGACGCCGATTACCCAGGAGTAGTAAGCGGGTACGTTGAGCTGCACGAAACCGTTTTTCTTACGTTAGGCGTTGCTATAACAGAGAATCAGGTCGTAGCAGTGTTCGATACGCAGCTCCTGTAGTGCGAAATGAGTGTTTATGCTGAACCCAGATAGCCTCCGGCGCCGTTTGGGCCGAATGGGGGGCTATTTTCCCCGGAACTGCCAGTATAACGCTAAAAACTTACTGTTGAAAGGGGGCCACGTTTTGTTATATAGGCGCAGTGGCCTAATTTAGCCCCTACGCAAGCATTACCTATGAGACTCATACCCAACAAACTGCAGCGGGACGTCCTCCGGAGCCACATCGGACCCTTCCTGTTCTGTTTCTTTACGCTGATGTTCCTGCTGCTGATGCAGTTCCTGGTACTGTATATCAACGATCTGATCGGCAAGGGATTGCCGCTGGGGGTCGTCGTAGAGCTCATCCTGACCAACCTGGCGTACATGGTGGTGCTCGCCTCACCCATGGCCACCCTGGTGGCCTGCCTGATGGCGTTCGGAAAACTTACCGAGCACAACGAGCTCACCGCCCTGCGCGCAGCCGGCGTAAACCCCTTCCGGGTCATGGTGCCCGTGCTGGCCGCCTCCGTGCTGCTCTGCGGGTTCCTGGTCTGGTTCGGCAACGGCTTGCTGCCCGACGCCAACCAGAAGGCCAAGACGCTATTCATCGACATCCAGATGAAACAGCCCTCCTTCGAGCTGGAGGAAGACCAGTTCTACGAGGGCGTCGAGGGGTATACCTTTCTGGTAGACGAGATCGAGTCGCAGGAAGACTCCCTCTATAATATCACCTTGTACCAGGAACAGACCCGAAGGAAGAACAAGGCCATCATACGGGCCCAAAAGGGACAACTGCAAAGCAATCCTGACAGCCAAACGGCCACGCTCATGCTTCGCGACGGCCACGTCCTGCGATATTTGACGCGGATTGACGATGGCGAGCCGCAGGAAGTGCTGGAGAAGACCAACTTTCACCGGTACAGGATCAGCTTCGACCTGTCGGCGCTGGCGTTTTCACGCTCCAACCCAGATGACCAGGCGCGCCATGAGCGTACCATGAATATGCAATCGATGCGCATGGTGGTCGACTCCCTGCGGGACGACATCGCCCAGGAAAAGGAGCGTCTCTGGCAACATACCCCCTTCACTTCCGCCGAACCACAGGAACCGGCTGAATCAGGAGAACCCGCTGAATTGGACCGTGCTTCGAACGACCCTTCCGACACCGGGTTCGATATTCGCGGCCCGACTACCCGGCAGGGAGACTCCGGTTCAGAATCTGCCGCGGACAGGCCCCGGCTGCTGGAAGTAAACCTGGAGGCCTCCGAGCAGCCCCCCCCGGTGCAGAGCTCCTACCTGGTGCTCAACGAGCTGGACAACGCCACCTCCCAGCGCAACCTGCGGGACATGGCCCTGAACGCGCTGCGCGACTACAAGGGCACCTACGACAACGTCATCGTGAACACCGACTGGCGCAAAACACGCGTGGCGCGCTACCTGGTGGAGATCCACAAGAAACTCTCCATCCCGGTGGCCTGCATCATCTTTGTGCTGCTGGGAGCGCCCGTGGGCATGTACTCGCGCAAGGGCAACCTGGGCTACGCCGCCCTCATCGGGACGGTGTTTCTCACCTTCTACTGGATCTCGATAATCCAGGGCGAGAAACTGGCCGACCGGCTGTTCATATCTCCCTTCTGGGGCATGTGGTTCGGCAACATCGTGCTGGGCACCATCGGGCTCTACCTGACGCTGCGGGTCAGCACCTCCTTCCGGCTCTCGCGGATGGTGCCCGAGCGCTACCGTGTGCCGGCGGGCGACCTGCTGCCGGCGGGACTCATGGAGTCGTTCTGGAAACTGCTGCCGGGACCCGCCGGATCAAGCTCGCCCCCTCCACCCGACGAGAGGTCCTCCGATGATTAAGAAGTTCGACCGCCATATCTTCGGGCGCCTGACGGGTATCACCCTTTTCGTGCTGGGCGTGCTCATCTTCGTGTTCATCATCTTCGACTTTTCCGAGCACAGCGACGAGTTCACCGACCGCGGCGCCACCATGGGACAGATCTTCGGGACCTACTACCTGAACTACATCCCCGAAATGTTCCGCCTGGTCATGCCCATGGCCGTCTTTGTGGCCGTACTCTACCTCACCGGACAGCTCTCCGAGCGGCTGGAGATCATCGCCCTCAAGGCCGCCGGGGTGAGCCTCTACCGCCTGCTGGCCCCCTACCTGGTCTTCGCCTTCCTGGTGGCCGGCGCCATGTTCTACCTGGACGGCTGGGTGATCCCCGACGCCAACGCCAAGCGCATCGCCTTCGAGAGCCGCTACCTTACCGACAAGTCGCAGCGGGTGGACCGCAACCAGATCTACCGGCAGGAATCCGAAAACGCCCTCTACCGGATCAATTACTTTAATGCCAACGAACAGGTGGGCTATACCATCGAGGTGGTCAACTACGCGGGCGACTCCCTGCAGTCCCTCACCACTATCGACCGCATGCGCTGGGCGGAAGGCCGGGAACAGTGGGTGATGTACAATATCCAAAAGCGGGTCTTCGACTCTACGGGCTTCACCGATTTCCAGACTGACTCGGCCGACACCACGCTCAATATTCTGCCGCGAGACATCACGCGGACCACCTCAGACATCTACCAGCTCACCTACCCCGAGGCGCAGAACTACATCGCCTCCATTGAGCGCAGCGGGGCCGGCAGCGTAGGCCTGCCCAAGATCCAGTACTACGGGAGGCTGGCCTATCCCCTCTCGGTGATCGTGATCACCATCGTGGGCTTCTCCATCGCGGCTGTTCGCAGGAAAGGCGGAAAGGCCATGTACATCGCGGCCGGGCTGGCCATCGCCATCATCTACCTGGTGTTCATGAAGATCATGGAACCGGTAGGCAGCAAGGGAGCGGTGGACCCGGCCATCGCGGCTTTATTGCCGCACCTGAGCTTCTTTGTGGTGGGGATGGGACTGCTGATCAGCGCACGAAAATAAGGCAGCTCCAATGCCAAGCCGCCTCCCTCCTATTTCGCCGCACTAAAACTCTTCGGAAACCCAGTCGAGTTGCCCGGGTCGGTCGCCGGTATACTGCATCTTGTTGTCACGGTCGCTCACGTCGAAGTAGACCTCGTTCCAGCCCTGATTCAGCTCCACGTCCACCGCGGCAGACGAACACGTCACATCCACGCTCACGTCCTCGCTGGCGTAGATCCACCGCGCCTGGTGGTCCCCGTCCGTGTCGCTCTGGGGAGGATAAACATTCCCGTTGGGCGAACCCGAGGACAGGGCGATCTGCATGACGTTGGTGTCCTCCCCGTAGGTAAAGTTGAACAGGTTCACATCCACAAACTGCGGCGAGCCGTCAAGGGCCTGGGCCGCCTCGTCGCGGCAGTACATGCCCACAAAATCGTCCGAGGAGTCATCCCCCAGGGGTTTCAAGGCATCCTCGATGGCACTCTCGCCCAGGAATTCCGCCGAAAAACTGCCGTCGGCCTGGATGGAGCCCTCGATCAGGTCCACAAAGTCCTCCTTCTGGTAGAGCTCCTGCTCGCTGTCGCTGGGGTTGTTGACCGACCCTTCAACCGTGAGAGGACCCGAAGGCGGTCCCCCGTCGTCAGAATCGTCGTTGCCCGCCGGGTTGTCGCTGCAGGCCGTCGCCAGCAGTCCGGCCGAAAGGATCAATACCAGCATTGCGGTGGGTATGCGACGCGCGTGTTGGGTCAAAGGCATGAAAAGGGCTCTCTTGGGGTTAAACCGAGAAAATTAATTACCTAATATAGAGCAATAGCGGCCCGGAAATGCAAATGCGGTCTCAATCGGCGCCCCGGAAAAGAACGGCTGAGGTCAACCGAACGACCCAAAAAGCGTCAGCTCACCGAGTAGTTGGGGCTCTCCTTGGTGATCTGCACCGAGTGGGGATGACTCTCCTTGTAGGCCGCGGCCGAGATCTGCACGAATTCCGCCTGCTGCAGTGCGGCGATATCGGCGGCGCCGCAGTAGCCCATGGCGGCCTGCAGCCCGCCGATCATCTGGTAGACCACCTCGCCCAGGTGGCCCTTGTAGGGGACGCGTCCCTCGATGCCCTCGGGCACCAGCTTCTTGATGTCGTCCTCCACGTCCTGGAAGTAGCGGTCCTTGGACCCCTCCTCCATGGCGCCCAGGCTGCCCATGCCGCGGTAGGACTTGTACTTGCGCGATTCGTAGATGATGGTCTCGCCCGGCGCCTCGTCCACCCCGGCAAACATCGATCCCATCATCACCGCGTGCGCCCCGCCGGCGATGGCCTTGGGGATGTCCCCCGTCTGCTTGATGCCGCCGTCCGCAATCAGTCCGATACCGTTGGCGTGGCAGTACTCCGCCACTTCCATCACGGCGCTGAGCTGGGGCACGCCCACGCCCGTCACCACGCGCGTGGTACAGATGGAACCGGGTCCCACGCCCACCTTCACGATGTCCGCGCCCGCCTCGTCCAGCGCTTCCGCGCCGCCACGCGTGGCCACGTTGCCCGCGATAAGATTCAGGTCGGGATGGCGCTCCTTCACCGATCGCACCATGTCCAGCACCCCGCTGGAGTGACCGTGCGCGGTGTCGATGGTGATCACATCCACCCCGGAATCCACCAGGGCGTCCACACGGTCGTGCGTGTCAGGCGTCACGCCCACCGCAGCGCCCACCCGCAGGCGACCCATGTCGTCCTTGCAGGCGTTGGGGAAATTCATCTTCTTCTCGATGTCCTTGAAGGTGATCAGCCCCACCAGCCTGTGGCTGTCGTCCACGATGGGCAGCTTCTCCACCTTGTGTTCCTGCAGGACCTTCTCCGCCTCCTCCAGGGTGGTGCCCTCCCGCGCGGTCACCAGGTTTTCGGAGGTCATGATGGAACTCAGTTTCTTGTCCACGTACCGCTCAAAACGCAGGTCCCGGTTGGTCACGATGCCGATGAGCGTATTGTCGGACTTGACGATGGGGATCCCGCCGATCTTGTGCTTTTTCATCAGGGAGCGGGCCTCCTTGACCGTGGAATCCTTTGGGAGGGTAATGGGATCGACGATCATGCCGCTCTCGCTCCGCTTCACCAGGCGCACCTGCTCCGCCTGGCTTTCGATGCTCATGTTCTTGTGGAGCATGGCGATGCCCCCCTCCCGCGCCAGCGCGATGGCCAGGCGATACTCCGAGACGGTATCCATGGCCGCGCTGATGACCGGAATGTTCAGCCGCAGGTTGGGCGCCAGGTCCACGCTGGTATCCACGTTGCGAGGAAGGGTTTCCGAGTAGGCCGGCACGAGCAGAACGTCGTCGTAGGTGAGGCCCTGCCGGGTAATGCGATCGAAGGGAGAGGAGTTGTTCATTGCGTAGCTCAAAAAGGTCAGGTTCCCATTTGAGCTAAGATAAAAAATTTGCGGGGGAGGTGCTTAACGGGATTTGCTAAATATTCGGTTGTCGGAGCTCTTCGCCAATTGTGGGTTAAGATATGCGGATAGCAGGACCGGTTTACGTGATCGCTGGACAATTCATATGAATAAACTCCGGTAGTTATGTCAAAATATTATATCAAGATATTATGCCTCCAAATCGGTGTGCTCACGTACCCTATCGCTAACTGACAGGCACTCCAGTTGCTTGATAAACCATTATCGACTACGTTACTTGATGTAAGACTAGGTTAGGTATTTTTATTTTCAATAGCGGCTTTTATTCCCCTATTAATTGATTGTAAAAAAATTGACCTGTCCTGTTCTTTGTTAAAGTGGAATGAAATTTTCTGTTTGAATCCACCCCTCCAATTCAATATAAAGTTCTCCAAACAATTCTTTTGAAAATCCAGTCGATAAGTTTTGTTAGACCATCAAATTCAAATATAATCTCCTCATCACTTTCATTTATTTTTTCCAATATATTATCTTTTTAATTTTGCACCAAGTGCCCGTGGCCGTAAATTTTTGCCATGTTCTTTTAATTCAATCCGCATAATTAAACTATTTGATGGTCTTCTAAATAACTTTCAACACTTGTTGAACTTATAATATCATTAAAAGGTAGTTCAACACTTGCATTAATTTTAAAATTGACTAAAGTCCCCGTCATAAAAACTACCTCGCCCGAGGGTACTTATAACCATTTTCATTAATTTCTATACTTCTGCCTGAACTCCATATAGCAATTTCTCCGTTGTTTGATTTAGTAAGTTCTAGCACTAAAAAGTCCGAATCCTGGACTGTATATTTGGGGTGCCCTGTAACCTCGTCTTGGATTGCTATTTTTAAAGCTTCTTTTGCTCCTAAGCCTGCATATTTATCTTTTTTTTCTTCTTAGTCTTTCATGAATCCCTTGTCCAAGATCTCAGTATTGCTACCTCCACTCCAGTTTTATATGAGAATGCTGTTAAATAAACTGGTTTTGGATAAGAATCTGAATAATAACATTTATAGCCATGGGTACCGGCATTATCCCATATCTACAGTTATCATATAATCTATAGCTGCAAAAGCTGATTCTGTAGAGTCAGTTCTGTCTTTGACTTGCCTCATTATTTCTTGCTGCACCGCCAAGCATTCATCATAGAGTATCACATCTTTGTTTTAATTTTACTGTATAATCAGTTAAGTTCTTCACATACTCATCTTCATACAGTTCCTCTACGTTTAGTAAACCAAATATCTGTAAAAACTTCGTTAGCTTATTCTTTTTCTTTGTATCGAATTATGATTTTTAAATCATTATTTTGTTCCCTTAATAAATCTGAAAAACTTGAAACAACTAAAGCACCTGCAGGTGTTATATATTTGCAAATTAGAGAAAGTCAAAAATCAACCTGTCATATTTTTTCACCTTGCCCTTAAAAGTTCTTAACTCATCAAAGAAATCGCTAATCTTCTTATATGATAGATATGTGGGTACTGCAATTTTAAAATCCATTAAATAATTAGCCAATTCTTCTCACCGAAACATAAGAAAAAATACCTAACCCCTTTATAAAGGAATTTGTCGAGCAGCTAGTACTCAACTACGGTATAAGTTCACTTCATTTCATTAATCTTGTTCTCGAACCTATTGCTGGCATCCGGTTCCGTTGATCAAGTTCGGATTACCTGCTGGTATCCGGACCCCTTTACGGGCTGGGTCTTTGTCAATGGGCAAAGACTGCCGCATTAAAAAAATGCGGCCGTGCCAGAATCTTCCGCCGGCCAGCGAACCGATGTCCCAATCCCGCGCACGGGTTTTAATACCCCTCTTAGGCGTACGGGCTTATCGGCTGGGGCCAGCAGGTTTGTGAGGCTGCCCGCACGGGCTGCCCCTTATATCCCCTCATATTTTTAGTATTAACATGAATAGCATTAGTTTTTATGCCAATGTTATGTTTAATTCCCTAGCACTTGAACAGAACGATCTTAATAAATCGACATTTGAAATATGGCAAGATGTACAGCGCCTGTAAGAGGGCATCGAACAGCTAGTGCGGCGGCAGCCTGTCCAGCCTGTGGAGGACGCTATCGCAGGTACAATTCTCACTCACATTATTCTTCATATAGTAGTAGCTCTAGAAGCACAGGGGCTGGAAGTAGAAATTATGGGGGTGGGAACACAAGAAATGGAAAACCAAAATGGTCTAGCCCTAGTTCAAATATCTATTATACACCAGCCGAGATTCGGACATTAACACCTATTCGTGAAAATATTGAAAAACGCTCAACTATACCTGACCTTCGCGACGTTTTTCTTTGTCACGCATGGGATGACCGAAAAGATGCTGCGAAGGAATTACACGATTTACTTGATTCCAATGGAGTATCAGTATGGTTTAGCGAAAAGGATGTTTTGCTAGGTTCGTCATTACTTCGAAGAAATCGACAAAGGCTTGGCTAATTCGCGTGTTGGCATAGTACTGGTTACGCCATCTTTTCTGAATCCAGTAAAAAAGGAAGGTATTGCTGATAAGGAACTTTCGGCACTTTTAAGCACGTGATCGTACTTGTTCCTATTGTTCATAAAACAACATTCGAAGAACTTCGTGAAGTTAGCCCTTTACTCGGCTCAAGAAGCGGTCTGAGTACATTGGAAGAATCATTGGTGGATATTGCCTTTAAATTAGCCGAGTTGGTAGAAGTTGAAGAAGAATCTGCTTAAACTGTATTAGCTAAGATTTCATCTGACAGTCGGGGTGGTTTTAGGCGTATCCATCCAGGCGTCCCTCCTGCGTGGTAAACGGTTCCTGTGGAGTGCCTCCCTCTCCTGCCGAGAACTCATCATTAGATGAAGGTAGTGTTACCTATCAGCAATAGTGTACCACCTGTTCTCACTAAAAATGTACCACCCAAGTGCTGGTGAATGAGCGACTATTACGTAGAGCCGAATCTGCACCCGTGCTTTTGTCTGTGAGATTCAAGGATAAATACCAGCCACGACAATTAGACTCCCCACCGGTCTGGGTCCAGTTGGTGCCCTGGTGCCCGAGCCGTTGCCCGGCAAGTGCCCGTTAATTTCATCGATGCATAAACAGGGTCTGCAGCCACTATTTGGGGATTGCCCATCCAGGTCCTTACCGGCCGCCGTTGGGCAGGGACCTCTTCTTGGGTGAATATTGAGACCTCCCCTTATGTTCTGCTGTAGGCCGGTACCCCTTCATCTCTGCCCGTGCGAAACAAGGCGCATTAACCGCACCAGCCCTTGCTTTTCCGGGTAGATTCTACCAGATTCGAATTTCAATCACGGCTCAATGGTCCAACGGCCGGGCCGGTTACGCGCTACCACATTATAGGATCTTACCGATTTCATAACTTGTAGTTAGTTTTTGTTGTAACTTTTTCTTTATGTCTTGCATCTAAAGAGTGTACAATAAGAATACTCACTCAAAAGATTCTCTTATGGAATTAATTTTACTCACTATTCTGGCCATCGCTTTTATTACAGCCATCTTTCTAACCTGGTTTTTTATTCATAAATCGAAGCAAGAAGAACGCCAGTTACTCATCGAAAAAGGTGTTGATCTTTCAGAATTACCAGAAAGAGGGATATTAAATTTCAATTTTCCGTGGCTGAAAATAGGATGTGTCTTAACAATAGGTTCTATCGGTTTGTTAATCGGAGTAATCTTGCAAGATACGATAGTAAAAGGAGGCGGTGAGCCCCTGCTGGGCATGTTAATATTTGGAGGCATCGGAATGATTGCTGCACATTTTATTGGTAATCGTAATTAGAAGTCTTTGAAAATGTGTGACTCATACATTCAAAAAGTGCTTGATGGAGATACCGATGCATTCCGATTTATCATAAAACAATATCAAGATGAAGCATATTCGCTTGCTATATCCGTAGTGAAAGATGAGTTTCTCGCAAAAGATGTGGCTCAAAATGCTTTTATAAAAGCTTATACCAAACTTGATACGTTCAAATGGAATTCAAGATTCTCCACTTGGTTGGTAAGAATCGTTATCAATGAAGCCTTTATTCAACTACGAAAACAAAAGAGGCAAACGAAGATTGCAGAGGGAATCTTGAAACAACCAACCGATCCACCATCAATTTATCTTCTGAAAAAATTGAAAAAGATAACCAGCGTTATTACATCAATGAAGCTTTAAAACAAATTCCTGCAAAGTATAGCCTGGCCTTGCGGTTGTTTTATCTTCAGGATTATAGCATCAAGGAAATCAAAGAAATTACGGGTTGGTCTATTTCTAATACGAAAGTCATTTTGTATCGTGCCAGAAATAAGGTAAAAACG
Source organism: Balneolaceae bacterium (assembly GCA_034521445.1). NCBI lineage: Bacteria > Pseudomonadati > Balneolota > Balneolia > Balneolales > Balneolaceae > Balneolaceae bacterium. Next base: position 96,995 of record JAXHMM010000011.1, read on the forward strand.
CTTCTTGGTGAAATCTATAATATTGATAAAGAAGAATTGTACTAATGAAGCAATCAGACAAAGATCCATCTTTCAAAGAGTTGATGTCCCAAAGCAAACTGGAAATGCCATTCCCAGACTTTGGAGATGAGGTAATATTACAGATAAAAAAGCAAGAAGAGCATAAAAAATCTTTATCACGCCATCTAAAAGTATCGTGGTTATCATTCTTTGCGGGAACTATTTTGGGAATTGTTTTGACCATACAGCTATTTCAGCTAAGAATGGAAGGCTTGGGAATAAGTTCAGGAATGATAGAACTCATATTCCAAATAGTATTCTCAGTATTTGTGATACTTAGCTTGGACTTATTAATACGATTTTCTATGGAAATATGGCCTGAAGAATTATTCAATATTAAGTCATTGAAAATTCCATTTTTGAATAATAAAAGTTAAAACTTGAATATTAAGTAACAGCAACGCATGGCCCTATAACCCGCACATTAAGGGGGACGTACCTCGCCCTTCCTTGCCAATTTTTACATCCTCAATTTCTGTAGTACATTTTGTTATTAAATTGACGTTAGTCTGCACACCCCTTATGCGCAATGTCGTTAAGTGGCCACTTGAAACGACTCGAAAGTATAAACTATGAGAATTAAATCAATAGACCTGACGGACTATCCTCCCATTGGTAAGTTCAAAATCGAAAACTTGGGAAGCACCATAATTATTGCGGGTGCTAATGGATCCGGAAAAACGAGACTGAAGGAGGCTATCGTTCAGACAATACAAGGGAAGCCAGTTATGGATATGACTATAGAAGCTACCCGACCTGATGAAGAGGAAGAGAAATACTTTGGATCTCACGAGATTAGTGTCACTAAAGGGGTGAATAATGATAAGTTGAAAAACTATTTCAGGAGTCGGAGCTTTGGCCGAGGGCGTTATGTCGGTTCACTCGTTCAGATAGATTCTAATAGGAGTGTTGAGAATGTGAACTATTCTGCTGTGAACTGGCTAGGGGGAGATCCGGACGATCAGGAGACAGCGTCGAATTTTTACTTTTCGGCATTCCGTACAAGGTGGCAAGATTTCGTCAACTACATCCACCAAAAAACAGCAGCTCGCGGGAAGAAAATATCTGATGCCGTAATATCTGATCCTTCAAAGACTGGTGAAGAGGTGATTGCACTTCATCCAAATCCACTTGACAAGTACAAGAAAATATTTCGGGAAGCACTACCTGGAAAGGAACTACTGGACATAGACCCAAAGAGCCCCTCGTGATTTTCGATACTCAGATTCATCTGGACAAGAGCTTAATTTCCAGACGTTGAGCTCTGGAGAGAAGGAGATCATTAAGGTTCTATTCGATGTCGCCAGAAAAGACATACGCCATTCAATTGTGATTGTCGATGAGCCAGAGCTTCACCTCCACCCGACCCTTACGTTTCAATTAGTCGAGTCCCTGAAAAGTCTCGGCGATCAGTACAAATCAATTCATATTTCTCACACACTCATCAGATTTAATAACCACATACTTCTCAACCGGAGATGTGTATTTCATAGATTCAGAAAATGATGGTACTAACCAAGCACATCGTCTGCTTGACCTAGTCGAGCAACACCACGAAATTGTACCCTTAATTGGGCAGAACATCGGCTTGTTCGCCGTCGGAAAGAAAATTGTATTCGTTGAGGGTGAGCATTCAAGCATAGATCGGCTTGCCTACCAGAAAATAGCTCAAAAAGTTGATAGCGAGATTCGGGTAGTACCTGCTGGTTCTGTTCTGAATGTATTCGCGCTAAGTCAGATTGAACGTCAGATTCGAACAGCCATTTATGTGGTATTGAGTTGTATATGGTTAGGGACCGAGACGGGTTATCTGATGATCAGGTCAGTAAACTCGAGGAGAACGGGCGAATCCGTTGCCTCAAAAGGCGACACATTGAAAATTATTTTCTCGACCCAGAAGTGCTAGCCGCGGTCGCGCAACGACTCTACATTAATAAGAGACATCCAGATGTCAATCGAGAGAGTGGATCGATCAATGTATCCAAGAGATAGTGCAAGAGTCAATAGGGTACACACTCTACAAAACCGTATGTGAGAACCTATCTATGAATTATTCTATCCAGACATCCTAAGATATCTGATCTTCATAAAAAGACCTTAGATGATATCCGAACAGAGTTGCACAAGGGCGTTCTTGAGGGTGTACGGGGTGTTGCCGACTCGTTAGATGATGCCAGTGTAAGTAGCTGGTTAGAGACTGAGTCGATGAACTTACAGCGCATGGTTGACGATGGTACATGGGTAAAGGGTTTCCACGGCAAGTACATCTTTAATCGTGTATGCAGTGAGGTCATGAGAGAGGATGCGATTCGAGTTAGGCACGCCTACGTTGACATAGCGCTCGAGCAATATCCGAATAAGATATCAGATCTGAATTGACATATATAACCAAATGTAAGTCACTTTATAATATTTAAGCCGAATGAAGTACGATGGTCTAAGTACGAAAACAGTGGCCACATAACCGTATATATGGCCTCCAATGTCAAGGGCAATAGCATTCCCTGCAAGAAAGGGAAGTCCTTTCTCCCCGTTTCAGATTCGACCCTTTTCTATCGACACTGTTCTGCAGGTATTTTTCAATTTGGGATGGCAGCCACATGACTGCACCAAACATATATAGAGGTTCGACGGAAACGGGCGGAATTCATTCCACATCCCGTTCTCCGGTCCTGCTTATTGCGGTGACGACCATAGAGAATATTACGTTCCCTGAACCCGGATGATCACGCGGATGGCTATGGGCAGATGTCTCCGCCTATTCCAGTTATGGGACATCTCGGAGCAGGGGCAGCACATGCCGATTTCACCGGCAGCGAGCGAGCTGACGGGAATCGAATCAAATCCAAGGGCAACTACCGCATCCAACGGGGCGCCAGAGGTCGGCTTTTGGGCTTAGCCAGTCATTGAAGTGATCGAGCTGGTCGTTACAGAGCGGTAACTGGTCAAAAGCTCTCGCCTGGGTGCCTCAGTTATACGTCGGGCTTGCGGCAGCGCCCCATTCATACAGCTTTCCTGGTTGGGTGTTTTAATCCAGAAACGTGTATTCATTAAATGGTTCGGATCGTTTGAGCATGTAGTAGACGGCCGTGCCCAGACGTTTGGCCAGGATCGTAAGGCAGGCTTCGGCTTCAGCCATGCCGGCAGATCAGCCTGTCGGTAGTACCGCCCGGCAAGATCATTGCGCCCCGCACATATAACAGCGCGGCTTCTGAGAAGGCCCAACGCAACTGCGCATTGCCGATGCGTCCGCCCGTGCTGCCATAAGACCTTCCCGGCCGAGGACTTTCTGCCCCTTTACCAAACGGGCGTAGGAGCAGAACTCTCCGCGAGAGGGAAACCGCCGGATGTCGTGAATCTCATAGAGCATCGTCAGCGCCAGTACATCACCGACTCCCCGGATGCTTCGCAGAAGGTGCAAACTGGTCGGTCGTGTCCCTCTGGCCAGCCGCAGGATCTGGCTGTCCAAGGCCTTGATGAGAGGATCGTAGTGGTCGATCATTTGAAGGTCGGCCTCCACGATAAAGCCGGACGACGGGATCCGGGACATGCCCGACGATATCTTTACCCCGGCGGTGATGGGAACGCGACAGGGTGCCCAACGCGGGCAGGTTGTAGCCGACCGGCGTGGTATTCTGGACATGGGCCAGCAGTTCGGCCCGTTTGCGCACAAAATGCGTGCGCCGGCGCATCAGATCCCGGGCCGGTCGCATACGGGCCGGATAATAATAGGCGAGGGAAATTGCCGCCCCGCAGCAGCCGCGCAATTTTCAGTGAAGTCGATGCGGTCGTTCTTCGTCTTCACCCCATGAATGGGGATCTCATGTAGAGAGCATGACCCAGTACAAATTCGATCCCCTCCCGATCACACAGATCGGCCAGCCAATACCAGCAAAAAAATACACTCCACGCCTACCAACAGCCCTTCCCGGTATGGGGTAATGGCAGCCAGAAACCAGTCCGGATGGCATGGCATGTTTTTGTGATAGACCGTTTGTCCCTCTTGGTTCAGGATACATACGTACATGGTCCTCTGCAGCTGCAGATGCCCACTTGACTGCGCGGGAATCGCTTCGCTCGGAGCGCAGTAAAATAGATGTTGTTTAAGGTATACGTTCATGGCTTTCCTCTTTGGTTTTATTGAGGTTGTCCAGAACCCTGATCTGACGATTCCGAGAGGAGGCCGGTGAACAATATCAAGGCGCATTAACCGGACCGGACGGAAATTTGCTTTTGCCGGTCGGATCTGCCAGATTGGAATCTACGCGCCTGGCTACAGCTTCACTGAACCGGCCGGTTATGCGCTACCACGTTATACTCAATTTTTCATATCTATAGCAAAATTTCACTATTAAACTACTTCTCTAAGGATGACACGTACTGTCACAAATAACAATTACATTATTAAAACAAGACTAGAAATCAGTGACTAAAAACTGCAAATATGTCTAAAATTAATACGATTCAAAATAAGATACTTGAATTAAGCGGAGGACGATTTCAAGAAGTCGGCCGATTTGTATCTGAAAGCCAAAGGATATCAACATATCAATAGTATTGGTTCAGTTTATGGCAAAGACAAAACTAGATCCGGTACACCAGATTCATTTATCTCACTTCCTGAATGGGAAGTATGTTTTTGCAGAGCACACTAACGAATGAATCCCGCTATTTGTTCAACAAGTTGAAGGATGATATAAACAAATGTCTTGATGTTGAAAAACATGGTATATCCGTAGAAAAAATTGAAAAAATCCTTCTTGTTATACCGGAAGGTTAGCTCCGAAATGAAGAAAGTGAGCTTAAGAGAATTAGCGCATTCAAGGGGAGTATTTTATACGATCTATTTAATCTTGAGGAAATCTCAGAATGATCTCTACTCACTTTTTTCCAAAAATTGCCAAAGATGAGCTTGGGATTAAGATTGATACCGGTCAGCATAGTTCAGCCAGCCGATTTCATTAAAATCCATGAGGATTCCAAGTATTTCAACTCCTCTGAGTTTAGACCTTCAGTTTAGAGAGACTGAAAAGATAATGCACTAAAGAAATTGGCTGATCACGATCTTTTGATTTTATCCGGTCCGGCTGGCGTGGGAAAACAAGATTGGCGTCCAAGTAGCAAAAGATTTCAAATCTGGCAACTCCGATTTCAATCTATGGTGCATATTCAAAAGAACAGCAGATCTTTGGGAGGATATACAGGATTATTTTTCATCTCCTGGTAAATATTCGATTATCGTTGATGATGCCAATCGGATTAACAGTTTTTCATATGTGGTAGATTTTCTCAAGCATGCAAGTCCAAACCATGATATCAAAATTATTGCCACAGTCAGAGACTATGCATTATCAAAAGTAAAAAATGAGGCCTATCTGGAGGTGGACTTAGATGAATTAAACATAAAACCACTCACAGATGATCAAATAAAAGAGATTGTAAAAGTACAGTTTGAAATTTCGATAAATCATCTTTTTCTCGATCGTATAGTTCAGATTGCAAAAAGGTAATCCGAGACTGGCCGTAATGGCTGCGTGATGTTTGCAAGAAAAGAGGATTCCATTTCGGCAATTAGCGATGTATCTGAACCATATATGATCAAATATTTCAAGTCCGGTCCACGATGATATTTTCAATGATGCGAATCTCAATGGTAAGACAGATTTGAGTAGTCAAATTTTGTTAAAAACTTGCATCTATTATTTCTTTTTTCAAAGCCGTTGACCGTGAGAATGAAGAAATGATGAGCCTGATTGAGCAAGTGTTAGGCATTTCTAAAAAATGAGTTTTGGGAAGCAGCGTTATTTCTTCATGAGACCGAGTTTGTCTGACATGTATGAAAATATCGTTCGCATGTCTGATCAGGTACTTGGAACATATTTCTTTTATCTATGCTTATTTAAAAAGAACTTAATTGAATTTGGTATGCGATCTCAATCATACCTTTCCTCAGTTTAAACATAGAATTGTTGATTCGTTAAATCCCTGACTTCTAAGTTCATTTGATCATCGCTCAAATTTTTGAATCAATTAAACCAGTAGTAAGCACACGTATTAACCATTTTCGGAAAAGAAGGCGATACAGGAAGTGTACATGATTTGATTGGAAACATTTTGGTTTGTAAATGAAACAGAAACGCTTCTTTTTGCAAAATCATTAATCGAAGAGACAACTTCTGAAAGGATCTGATTGATCAAGTTCAGTTTACTATCGACAAGAACTGGACCTCCTGACCGATCCAAGTCCTATCCTTATTGAAACCTTTTTCGAACGCTGAGCCCCGAAAACATTTGGAATTGCTATAGACCTAATTCTGGACTGATGCCGAAAAAAAGCCCTTCTGAAGTGCCAAAGATATTGGGTGTTTTAACTCGAGATTTTGGATTTAAACTGCACTCCTATAGAAGAAGGTTTGAGGTTCAGGAATTGGTAGTCGAAAAATTAATCCAAAGAATATCCAAGGGAGAGGATCTTTTTAGATACACCTTTCTTGCTGTGAGCCGGTCTATTTTTAAAAACGCAGTTTGAATCATCTGGAATGAAAAAGACAATCGAACTGTACAGATTCACGAGGTTTTCCCACTTCCGTTGTCGTCCGATACAAAACAAACAATTGCGAAATAAAAATATGGCAACACATTTTTGAATTGTCAGAAAACTGGAAAGTACAGAGAAGAAGTTTTGAAGCTAGTTCGAAGCGTATTCTCAGCCACATTTGGAATTTGAAGAAGAAGTGGAACTTGTAGTATGGGAAAGCGATCTACGCGCTTTCGCATTTATCTTAGATGCTTGCAGAGAGAAGCAGTGGCGAGTATGATGGATGTCAGTGCTTTTCAAAGCTACCTTGACCTCCTCGACACAGTATACAATGTTACTGATGAGAAATCACTCCGTGAACAATACGCGAATGACATTTATCAAATTTCTGAAATATTCTTGCCAGAGAATGGGGAGTCAGGGATTCTGGAAGAAAAAATACATGGAAAGAATTTCATAAGCAGGAAAAAGTGCTCGACGCAAACGAGTTTATTGAGAGCTACACCATAGAAGATTTTGTCGAATTGATTGTATGCATGTATAGTTATCTGAAAGAATCGCAGCAAAAGACAGATCTGATATATTGAGAAGTCTTAGGCTTCTAGTTAGTATTTGAGATATCGACTGCATTCCGAATTCCGATCTCTTTCTAGAAGCAATTCGATACTATTTGTCTATTGGAGATCCATTTAATATTAGGGGCAGGGAAGTAATAGAAAGTTGGCTTAACACTTGAAAAGCCAAATGTCGTTTTGGAGTCAATTGAAGGTTTTGAATTTTCGAATAAAGACCGTTGGATCTTCTGCTATTATGAAGCACTTCCTGAAACAGAAAATTACTAAAATAGATACGAGTAATTTATGCGTACGAGACAAATTCCGTAGAGGCCAAGAATCTTCCAAGAGACTGGAATTATCTTACAAAATATACTTCTCAGGATAATAAAGCAGTTGAAACTGTACTACAAACACTAGTAGAGAGAGCAAAAGAAAATCCCGATGTTATTTCCGCACTGGATATGTTATTTCTAAGTTTTGAAAATATTGAGTCTCTCATAAGAGAGTACTCCAGAAGAAGTGTTTGGAAGCGGTAAAAAAAGCCTACCTTTTAGTTTCTGCAAAAAGAAATCATACTGACTATAAGGGCACCACCCTCTAATCTTTTACTTGATCGAGACATTGATTTTATCGAGGAGTTTATAAATTCAATGTATCCCGAGGATACTGATTATATAAACGAGAGAGGGGACAATCGTGATTTTGCCTTCGTTTGGGATCGTGATGATTATATAAAGATTATCGATTTAGCGGTTGATCAAGTATATATGAATGAACAAAAGTCCAAAGCGTTTTGGGAGAGTAAATTACAAATATTTTTTGATGCCAATTTCAAAGAAAACACATCAAAAGAAGTCCAAGAGAAACAAATCCAATATCTGAAAGAATGCATCTCAAGTAAGTGTGAACAGATTCTAATTCCTTCAGTTTATTTTCCAAAATCATTAAAAAAGCTTCCTTCCAAAAAACGTCGAAATCTTATCGAATTATTTCTTAAGTCGGTAATCCAAGTACGTATGGACGATTTTAAAACTCTTCAGCTTGAGCCCAGTTCATGGGGTGGTGTTGGTAGCATGGTACCAGTTTTTTCGGGTAGAATTAAGTTTTTCGAATCATTATTACCACTGATGAATAGTGCAGATTTACTTTCTCACAAACAACTTATTGAAACCAAAATTGAAAGCTTGGAAGTAGATCTTCAAAGAGAGAAAAAGAGAGACTTTTTGAGTAGATTGATCTTTAAAATTTCAATTCTTTAACCAAATGGAAGTTGCTACCAATATCATCATAAAGCTGAATCGAAGTGAAAATTGAGTATAACAACGGTTTCAACGCGGACTTGGCCACTGTTTGCCCTTTTTAAAATTTGTCCGACGAATAGCGTCAGTCTAGATTTTTGAATCTGACATAGGATGTCCCAGTAATGCAAGCCGGTTATGCTCGCAGGCCGTTATAAGGCAGAAACATATAGAAAAATGTTTGAACACAGGATGATATTTTTACAGCAATTTGATTAAGGAGTCATGCTATGAAAAACTTTATCAAATCTCATCCCATTATAAGCTACACCCTAATTACATTTGCTCTTTCCTGGTTCTTTTGGGGTAGTTCAATAGTTGTAAACTTTTCTGATGATATTTTTCTTGGCGTAATTTTAGTTGGGGGATTTGGGCCTGCCATTGCGGCTTTTATCATGATGCACATTCAGTCAGAAAAGAAAATAACCCTAGGCAGCAACAGGTTATTCTGGTCGTTTTCCTTTATTGCTATTGTAGTAGTTGTTGTTACATATTTTTTAGTTCAGGGTTCCACCGATGAGGCTTGGGGAACTAGTATTTGGTCTGGCTTAAAGGAACCAGGATTACTAGCTATATTCCTCATCACAGCTTGTTGTCTTTTTTGGGGGCTCCTGGTTAGTAATGCTTACAATGGAGATCTTAAGGAGAATTTTCTAACCTCTTTTCTATTTCAGAATAAAAAAATCAAATGGTATGTCTTTGCTTTATTACTTTTTCCGGCAATTTATTCGTTAAGTTTTGGTGTCGGCAAACTATTAAACTTTAACACAACAGAAGCAATATTTTCTCCTGATACTAATTTTTTTATAAGTTTCATACTTACCTTCATTTTTACGGGTGGCAATGAAGAGTTTGGGTGGAGAGGATTTTTTCAAAAAGAATTACAAAAAAAATACTCTCCGCTGTTCAGTGCTTTTGTTATAGCGATCGTTTGGGTTCTTTGGCATTTACCCTTGCACTATAATGGATTTTATCCCTCTGAATTTAGCTTTACTTCCCGTTTTGCACTGGGATTTCAAATGGCTTTACTGTATACCTGGCTGTATAACAAATCCGGCTATTCTCTCCTGAGTGTCGTTATACTTCACGCTATGTATAATAATGTGTCAGATATCTTTGGATCTTCATATGTGCCTGCCATGTCGATAGGAATCGTGCTAGTATTAATTTTTATTATCGAGGATAAAATGTGGGTTAAAAAGAGCTATCATGATAATATTTATCAGTCAAGTGCTTTAAGCCAAGAATCTACGTAGCTACAATCCCATTTTTAATTATGCCATATAACCCACGCTCCAACGGGACACACCTCGCCCGGGCTTGCCACTTATCTGGCTTTTTAACTCTTCGTTCATTTTATCTAATAAATCAACATTCATTCGCGTGCAGCTTATGCGCAATGTCGTTATATGGCTTAAGTAGCTATCAAAACAGTAAGGGGGCTTCGGTAAGTTACTTTCATTTGAGAGCGATTTTCTTCAAGTTGCCCTTATGATTTATCAGAATAACCTGAAGAAAACGTATGACCGAAGTTAGTATAAGATCAACCGCATTGGGGTTATGCCAATGTTAGTGCCCATTTTAAATATCATAAATACATTATGGAAAAAGACGACATTAAATTTACCGCCAAGCATTTAGCTAAAAAACTTAAACTGCGAAATGCAAATTCCGAAGTCGTAAAAAGACATAATAAACTAAAGGAAATCTATGATGATGACCCAGAAAAAGCGTTAATCATAGATTCAGCAGTAGTTGAAGGTGAAAACTTGGATGATCCATTTCATTCTAAAGTTCTAATGAATGATGAGCTAAAATTACCACTTAAAACGGGTCTCCATAGAGCTGTGGGCGGTGACCACGATTACTCAACACCCGGAGACATTTTATGTGCCGCATTGGCTGTTTGTTTGGAAAGTACCATAAGAATGATTGCAGATAGATTAGAAATTCAATTGGATCACACAAAAGTGTCAGTTGGAGCCCATCTTGATGTTCGTGGCACATTAAGGTTTAATGACTCTGTTCCTGTAGGATTTCAAAAAATAAATGTGGAGGTAGAATTAGGTTCAGACAATGTAGGAGAAAAGGTTATAAATACTTTATTTAGTGCTGCAGTAAAAAGTTGCGTGGTCTATCAAACTTTAAAACCTGGTATTCCAATAGAAAAAAACTTGAAAATAATGTAAACCAATCTTGAATTGTCATAAACACCGGCTATAGCAAACAAGATCTGCCATATAACCCGCGCATTAACGCGTACGCACCTCGCCAATTCCTTGCCAGCTCTTGGTTTTAAGGCTCCTCTTTCGTTAGTTGCTAATTTAACATTAATCCGTGCGCAGGTTATGCGCAATGTCGTTAACTGTCGATGCCTTTATTCAATCAACCATAACTAGCAGTAAATGAATACCCTCAATAATATTAGCTGTATAACCTTGACCTTACTTATGATGTGGGGTTGTAGCATACAAGATCAGGATGAATATCGAGTGGAGATTACCGCATATGACTACGCATTTCAGGCTCCTGAGGAACTACCCTCTGGATGGATCACCTTTATTTTAAATAATGAACAAGCTCATGAAATTCATGAATTAAGTTTTGCCCGCCTCCCCGAAGACATTACCTACAAAGAGTATCTGGATGAATATGTTGGAGCATGGGAAATTTTATTGGAGGAATTTCAGGCTGGTGAAGTTGAACGATCCGGTATTTCGACAGCGAGTAAATGAACTGTTGCCAGACTGGGCTGATGCCGTGAAATATGTGAACGCCCGGGGACTGGTTTCTCCGGGACGATCAGCCGAAAAAACCGTTTATCTGGAACCGGGATTGTATGCTGTGGATTGCTGGGTTAAAACGGAAGATGGTATTATTCACCTCAGTAATGGCATGACGCGGTCTCTTACTATAACGGAGGAGTCTACGAACAGCCCTGAACCTTCTGTCGAATAATATTATTACACTGAAAGAAAATGAAATCGATATTAATTGGAATGCACAAGTCGGTTTCCATTCTTTTGCTGTACTCATGGAAGCAGATTCTTTGGGAAATCCAGTTCATAATAATATCCATCTGATCAAAACAGAGGAAAGTACCAATCTGAATGAAGTAAATACATGGATGGATTGGTACAAAGTTGGAGGACTCAGAGCTCCCGCTCCGGCTGATTTCCTTGGGGGTGTTAGTACTTATAATGCCATTCCCGGTGAAAGTGCTACTTACTTCTCTTTAGAAATTGATGAACCTGGAGAATATGCTTGGATCGTTCAGGGACCGGAAGGTGAACAATTGTGGAAGACGTTCAATATTCCATAAAACGGTCTAAATCTTGTAAAATTCCTCTTTGTTGTACCTGATTTAGAAATACGTGACAGTTAACAAGCGATTCGTGCAGACCGGTTCAAGATTTTGCCCTACTTCAATGTTGGTCGCCCTGAAAGCTTCCCCTCAAACAGCCACGCCCATGATCACGGAAGAGATCAAAAATGCCGGTTAAACAACTTGCTGTGAAGACTAAAAACCCAATCCCCCTCAACTCTCCAGCAGAACAGGACAAAACAGAATTCCCAGAATAGAATCCAAATAACTGGCCGCCAGCGGCTGCCTTGGGCCTACCTTGTCAAGAACCTCCTGCTTCAACGTAGGATATCCGCTGAATCCCTCACATTAATAACGCGATCGGCTTTTGTTGGCAAATCGTACCAGGGAAAGCATCACCGGTACTTCAATCAGAACCCCGACCACGGTTACCAGGGCTGCGCCTGACTGGAGGCCGAACAGTGCAATGGCAACGGCCACAGCCAGCTCAAAAAAGTTGCTGGCGCCGATCATTGAGCCGGGGGCGCACACCTTGTAGGGCAGCCCGATCCACTTTCCGCCATACCAGGCGATCGCAAAGATGAAATAGGTTTGAATAAGTAATGGAATGGCTATAAAGAAGATGGCGGTGGGCTGATCAATAATCCTGTCTCCCTGGTAGGCAAATAACAGTATGAGCGTAATCAGCAGGGCTGAAACTGACACCGGCTTGAACTTTGGCAGAAAGCGGTTGAGGTACCAGTCTTCCCCTCTTCTTTTAACCAGTATTTTATGTGTCAAATATCCGGCGGCCAACGGAACCACCACAAATACAAGCACGGAAGCCACCAGCGTGCCATACGGGATGGTGATATCGGTAATGCCAAGCAATAATCCCACGATGGGAATGAACAGAATTAAAATCAGCAGGTCGTTCACCGAAACCTGCACGAGGGTGTAGTTGGGATCACCATCCGACAGATACGACCAGACAAAAACCATCGCCGTACAGGGAGCAGCCCCCAGTAAAATAGCCCCGGCGATGTACTGATCCGCCAGTTCCGGGCTCAACCATGCCGAATACAAATGATCGAAAAAGATCCAGGCGAAAAAGGCCATGGTGAAGGGCTTTATGGCCCAGTTGATGATGACGGTCCAAACCACCCCCTTGGGCGATTTACCGATCTCTTTGAGTGATCCGAAATCAATTTGAAGCATCATCGGGTAGATCATCATCCAGATCAGGATGGCGACCGGTATGTTGACCTTGTAGATCTCCCACTTGCTCAGCTCTTCTATGCTGTCACCGGCCAGGTAGCCGACCCCGATTCCTATGGCTATACAGAGCAATACCCATACCGTCAGGTATCGCTCAAAAAACGCCATTTTCTTTTCGTTACCGCTCATGCTGAAGTTTTTATAGAGATGTTAAAATTCCGATTCACGCCAACTCTTTCTCGCCCGGAAAAGCCATGCTATGTGCTACCGAGTCGCCATGAATCCAGGGAATGGAATAGAGCTGGTTGGCTTTCTCATTTTGAATGGTTTCCAGGATGGGCAACTCTTCTTTTGCCCGCTGCACCAGCAGGGGATCACTCACCTCGGTTGCAGAGAGACTCTGATTGACGATCCACCCATAGGGCTCAATATCGGCCCGGCGCAAATCTTCCTGAAGGTGCGCCGCTTCGTTCACCGGCGTGGTTTCGGGCAGCGTTACAATCAGCAGCCGGGAGTGTTCCGGATCCTGCAGATACATGTAGGGGGTTTTCAAGTGGCTTGCATCCATATTCGTGTTTCGCATGATCTCCCGGTGATAGCTGCCTGCCGTATCAAGCAAAAGAAGCGTGTGCCCTGTCGGGGCTGTATCTACCACCACAAACTGGCGTTTCGCTTTTTGGATGGCTTTGGAGAATGCGTGAAAGACGGCGACTTCTTCGGTGCAGGGAGACTCCAGATCTTCCCGAAGGAGCTTGCGTCCCTCTTCATCCATATTTTTCCCCTTCTGGCTCATCACCTTTTCGATGTAGTTTTGTGTCTCCTTCTTAGGATCAATGCGATCAACGGTGAGATGATCTTTGGCGTCCTTATCTCCCAAATGATCCATGAGATGTGCAGCCGGATCGGTGGTGGTGAGATGAACCGGATATCCCTTATCTGCAAGTTTCAGGGCCACGGCAACGGCTACGCTCGTTTTTCCAACACCGCCTTTGCCCATGGTCATGATCAAACCATGGTCCTGCCGCGTGAGGTCTTCTATCAGGTCATTCAGACCGGGTAATGTGGCGAGCGGCTCTTTTTTCAGATCATCGGAATGACTGGCCATGATCTCGTCTTTCTCAAGCGGTTCGAATACTTTTCGAAGCTTATCAATGCCGAGAATGTTATACGGGCGAAGCGGAAATATCTCCCGGTCCAGGTGTTGAATGCTCTCCGGCATCTGTTCGATGGCCTGATCGGCGGTTTTCTTCATTTCCAATGCGACAGGATCGCCTAAATCCAAGGGCTCAAAATATCCGTTGATCAGCAGCAGTTGACTCGAAAGTCCAAGATCATCCAGTTCCCTGCTCGATCTGGCGGCTTCTTTAAGGGCGGACGTTTCGGGGCGGCTCACCAGGTAAACCGTGGTGGCATCCCCATCGCGAAGCCGGCTTACCACTTTCTCGTATAGTTCCTTGCTGCTTTTGAGAGAGGAGGTTGGACCCAGGCAGGAAGCGCCCTCCGGATTTTTATCAATGAAGCTGCTCCACGCCGCCGGCAGTTCCAGCAAACGCAGTGTGTGCCCCGTGGGAGCGGTATCAAATACCACGATATCATAGTCCTCGCCTTCGTGCTCGCCGGCTACGAAGCGGGAAAATTCATCGAAAGCGGCGATTTCGGTGGTGCAGGCCCCGGAAAGCTCTTCTCTTATTTTATTGAGCTGATCGGCTCCGAGCACATCCTCAAGGGGTTCCAGCGTGCGGTTTCGATACTCTTCAGCCGCAATTTCAGGATCAATATTGATGGCCTCCAGGCCGCTTACGCCTTCAATGGGCTGAACCTTATCGTTTACGTTGCTCTGCAGCACATCACCCAGGTTCGACGCCGGATCGGTACTGATCAGCAGCACGCGATTTCCTTCATCCGCCAGCTTCACCGCCGTGGCACATGCAAGCGTCGTTTTTCCAACGCCACCCTTGCCGGTAAAAAAGATGTATGGGGTAATCTTGGATAACATAGTGAAACCTCTTGATGGTTCTTATGACTTGTTCATATAATTTGATATCACATCAGCAGCATCCGCTTCCGGGAGCGCAGCCGTTGGATGGCTGAGAAGATACTCCCAGCAATTTGTTTGCCAGTTGTACCATATCGGAAGCCGGACTTTCTTTTACCTGCTGAGCCATCTGCAGTGTCCGGGCAAGGTCCTCTTTGGCAATGCCCAGTTTTTCTGCCTCTTTGTAATGGTGCTTCAGACACGGTTCGCAATTAGATGCCAGTGAAGCCGCTATCGCCACCAGTTCATTAATCCTGGCATTGTAGATGGACTCATGTGGTTTTTCTGCAGCTCCTTTTTCATTGCTTTTGGATTTTTCATCCAGCTGGCACAGATCTATTAGCAGCGCACGTGTGGGATAATCTCCTTCCAGCTCCAGCTTACCGTTTACGACGATAATCGGAAGAATATCGGTTCCCATTTTTTGAATACGCGTGATCACCTCAGGGTGATTTTTAAACGCTTCAGCCTCCTGCCCCAGGTTATATCGCTGTACTTCAACCCCCTGGCTTTTCAGCCATTTCAGGTCGTTATTAAAATCCACCAGTTTTTGATCCACCTCCGGTCCGCACACGCCCGTGCTGCAACACATTGGAGGATCGTACACTTCAATTTTGGTTTGTTTGTCCGTTTGGATAGTCATGATTTCCGAATTAGATATTTGACTAATTAAAATTTTTCGTTGAGTGGTTCATGAATTTTTCCCGTATTTCAAGGCGAGGGCCATCTGCCCGGCATGGTAGGCGGTATGCGTTGCAATACGGCCGAGGGCTTCAGCTTTTGCAACGGTGCCAAACTCCGCTGTGGTGACTTCTTCCTTCCAATCTTCAATCTCGCTGATTGCTTTTCCAAGTTCCTCTCCGGCTTTGTCAATCAGGCCCAGAAGTGGATTGAGTTCCTTAAACTGTCCCCGGTCTTTGGCGATTGAGCCAATAGTTTGTGCTTTTACTTCCAGTTCACGTCCAAAAACATTCTTGGCAAATAACAACTCTACTTCCGCGATATGACGCAGTAACCAGCCAACGGATGCCGCATCAGGATGCAACCTTTTGGCAAGGTCCGATTCATCAATAGAACCAAGCTGATCGGTCAGGCGGGTACGCCCCATTTTCCACATTGCCAGTTGCATATCTTTCATTGTGCCCTTCTCTGTTTTTCGTTCATCCGCCCTTTCGCAGCATGTCCGCGAAGGGATTCGGCAACGGACTTTCTTCAATGGCTTGTGCCGCTTTTTCCACCTCATAGTCAACCCGGATAAAGGCTACCTGAAGGCTGTCTGGATTCTTCAAGTTCAGTTCGCCATCCCACTCCAACATCACGTAGCAGGCTCGCGGGTCTCCGTCTTTCGGTTTCCCTACCGAGCCGATGTTAAGGGCATGGCGATAGGATCCGTCTTCATCCTCTAAAATTTTGTGATAGGGTTTGTGCGTATGGCCGAACGCCATCACCTGTGCGTTGGAACCTTTCATCATGCGCAGCAGGCTTTTATCCTTCCGGTCTTCAAACAGGTACTCGTTGATCTTTCGCGGACTACCATGCACCAGCAGCAGGTTCCAGGGATCGCCGTTCACGCCGAATTCAAGGCGCAGGTGAGCCGGAAGCGAATTCAAATACGCCCGGTTTTCATCACGGATGACCTTGTTCGTATAGGCGATGGATGCTGCGCCTCGCGCCTTATCCTCTTCGGTTTGATAGGCGCAGCCGCAATCGTCACTGTTCAGGCCCACCCCCTGATCGTAATTCCCTGCGATCGCCGGAATCCCTCTTTCCCGAATGAATTCGGTTACCTCATTGGGCCAGGTGGCATATCCCACCAGATCACCCAGGCAATAGATGGCATCCGGCGCCCGTGCGCTGATGTCGTCCATGACAGCTTCAAGTGCGGGAAGATTTGCGTGTATGTCACTGAAAAGAGCGATTTTCATATTGGCGCGATTTGTTACCGGTCGTAAATTCCTATTGGGTTGTCGGGATCACCATCGTATTGGTCTTTCCGCCTTCGATAACTCGCCGGACGGTGCTGCCCAAAATATGGTCGGAAATAAAATTTTGGCCCTGGGCGCCCATCACCACCAGAGATACCGAATACTCGTTCATAGCTTTGATGATCTCCTGGGAAGGAACTCCGGTCGTAATGTTTATATCAATGGCCGCCTCCGTAATTTTTTGGAGATCCTCTTTCAGCCGCTCAAGCCTGGATTGGTCGATGTCATTGAATTTTTGAATGTCCGCATCATCGCGATGCTTCATCACTTCACGGTTTTGCACGTGCATTAACAAAATGTGTTCGGCCTTCGGAGCTACCTGCTTCTTGAAATGATAAAAGGCTTGTTCCGACGACTCCGAAAAATCGGTTGCAAACAAGACCTTCCGATTTATTTCATGGCAATAAAACTCACATTTTGCGGGATCACCGTTTTCTTCCAGCTTATCAATGAGCTGAATTAGGAGAATGGGATTTTTCCCATATCGCAATACCTGGTCAGCCGTGCTGCCGATCAGAACATTCTTGGCAAATCCCATCCCTTTGGTTCCAATTATAATCAGGGTTCCCGGATCTTCCTGGGCATACTGAACCAGCTCCCGGGCGGGTTGACCTTCTTTGAGGACAATTTCTGTCTTGAAGCCTCTCTCCTCTAACCGTTCCTTGAGCTGATTTAACTTTTGCTTGGTGTTATCAATAAAGGTGATGCCTGCAAAATTCATGTAGCTTACTCCAAGGGCATGAAACAGGGTGATTTCATCAATACCCAGAGCCTTATACTGATCGGTGCAGTCAAGCAGCAGATCTGCCGCTTCTGAAAGGTCGGTAGCTAAAAGGGCCTTTTCTTTCATGGTTTCCTCAAGTTTAACAATGACAGCTAACAACAGTTTGCCTGATCAGGAGTAAATTCCTCGAACCACTGGTCCATCAGCTCCTTCAGTTCACGCATCGTTTCCGGGTGGATGCAATAGCAGGTGCGGGGGCCCTCCACCTCGCCTTTAATGAGGCCGGCTGTTTTAAGCACTTTCAGATGCTGCGAGACGGTGGATTGAGCCAGCGGCAATTCGCTGGTTATATCCCCGCAAATGCAACTTTCCCGCTTGCTCAGAATTTCCAATATGGCCAATCTCGCCGGATGAGATATGGCCTTTGCAAGCTCAGCCGCCTTTACGTGTTTTTCTTTGAACAGGGATGCTTTGGTATGTGCCATAATCGTATATCGTAATTGAACGATTAAAGGTACGACGTCCTATTGGAATTGTCAACCCGAATGGTCTTTACATCAAGTGATTGACGGGCAAATTCTGGTAAAGCCCCATATAGCCGTGTACGCCTGTTGGAGGTGCCTGGACCGGGAGCCGGAACAGATTCAGCAGTTCTGCAAGAAGTGAGGTACCAGCGAGCCGTTTGGCCATAGGTGCCTTTGATGAGAAAGGTATATCGCCGGGCGGTCTGAATGAGCAAATCAGAGTGACTTGCCCGCCAGATGGCAGCAAAATCCGGCCCCTTCAGAGCCTCCAGTGGATAAATCAACTCCCGGCCTCCGCGAAATTCAAAAAAGTACTTCAAAGAACGTATCTTGATGAATCAACTCACGGAATGAGGATTTAGTTTGGAAACCTCTGGGCAACGAAATCAATAAATCAGACGAGACATGAAGAAGGATTTTACCGCTAGAATTGTCGGCCTGCCCGAAGTGTATGAGATGGCCTATGTTATCTCTCAAAAGGTAACGGAAAGCAATCTGAAATTTGATGTAATCGTTGGCATCGCACGCGGCGGTTTCCCTCCCGCACGGTTTGTATGTGACTTTCTGAATATTAAAACACTTACATCCGTACAGATACGTCACTACACAGGTGGCGCCAAGGAAAAGAAAGATATTGAAATAACGGACGCCGTTGGCATCGACCTGCAGGACAAGAACGTCCTGATCGTGGATGACGTCAACGACTCGGGCAAAACCCTCACCGCCGCCGTGAACCATATCAAAGCAAAGGGAGCCTCGGAGTTCAAAACAGCCGTTTTACACGAAAAGGACAACACCTCATTGAAGGCTGATTTCGTGGGAGGTTATCTCGACGATTGGAAGTGGCTCATCTACCAGTGGGCGGCAACAGAAGACCTGGTGGAATTCCTGCAGGGGGATGATATGCTGACAGCCGGCCAGCAAGAAATTCGCTCGCATCTTGAAGACACCTATGAGCTTGAAGTATCAGGAGAGCTCATTGAAAAGGTGATGGCTATGAAAGGTAATTACCTCCGATAACCACATTCACCCATTAATTTTTGATATGATGTTTGATTATACCGCGACCTACACCGACCAGTACCAGGTTACGATGTCCCAGGTCTATTTTCACAAAGGGATGAGAGATGAGACGGCCATTTTTGACTATTTTTTTCGAAAATTACCGTTCGAAGGTGGTTATGCCGTATTTGCCGGTCTCGAAGATCTTCTGAATGCCCTTGAAAATTTCCGCTTCGACCAAAAAGACCTGGCGTTTTTGGAAAAGGAAGGGATGGACCGGGATTTTCTCGACTATCTTGAAGACTTCCGGTTTACGGGAAATATATATGCCGCAAAGGAGGGCGACCTCATCTTTCCCAACCGGCCGGTGCTTAGTGTGGAAGCACCCATTATTGAAGCACAGCTTCTTGAGACGCTCACCCTTAATACGCTCAACTACCAGTCCTTGATCGCCACCAAAGCCAGCAGAATGAGGCTATCGGCCGGAAACCGTAAACTTGTGGATTTTGGATTGAGACGGGCTCCGGAACCGGCGGATATTCGGCCAGCCGCGCAGCCGTCATCGGCGGATTTGACGCCACCAGCAATGTGCGCAGCGGACGCGATTACGGCATCCCGATATCGGGCACCATGGCCCACTCATTCGTGCAGCGCTACGATAAGGAGATAGATTCGTTCCGGGATTTTGCTGAAATACGCCCCCACGACGCTGTATTTCTTGTGGATACCTACGACACGTTAAAAAGCGGGGTGCCGAATGCGATTACGGTGGCGAAAGAGATGGAAGAGCGCGGTGAAAAACTCAAAGGCATCCGGCTCGACAGCGGTGACCTGGCCTGGCTGGCCAAAGAATCACGGGAAATGCTGGATGAAGCCGGGCTGGACTATGTTAAAATTGCGGCCTCCAACCAGATTGATGAGCATATAATCAAGAGCCTGCTCAGCCAGCAAGCTCCCATCGACCTGTTTGGGGTGGGCACGACGCCTAATGCACGCCTCGTTTTGGATGGAGAAGAAGAGCGTGGAGTAGACGCCGTAGCGGTCCTGTGCAAACCAGTTGGAGATGTCCGGCTGGTGCTCTTCTGTCCGGAAGCCGTGGATCTCCGTTTCGCTGTAGATGGGTACCTTCTGGCGGGCCAGGATTTTCCGTACGTCGTTGGTGTATTCTTCGATGCTGAGGATGATGAGCAGTTTCATAGTCAGGCGGTTTCGTTGTTGCAGATGTGAATCCCTTTCTGCGTCTACTGAAATAGATCAGGGGAACCATGATCAGGGTCAGGGCTGTAGAGGCGACCGCGCCGCCCATCAGGGAGATGGCCAGTCCCTGGAAGATGGGGTCAAACAGGATCACGACCGCCCCGATGACCACCGTGCCGGCTGTCAGCAAGAATGGGCATGCTGCGGACGGCGCCGGCCTCGATGACCGCCTGCTTGAGCGAAATCCCGTCCTTGAGTCGCAGGTTGATGAAGTCGATCAGCAGCACGGAGTTACGCACCATGATGCCGGCCAGGGCGATCATGCCAATCATGGAGGTGGCCGTAAAGAAGGCGCCCAGCAGCCAGTGGCCGATCATGATGCCCACCAGTGACAGCGGTATGGCGATCATCATGATAATGGGCACCTTGAAGTCCTGGAACCAGCCGATGATCAGCATGTAGATGATCACCAGCACCACGGCGAAGGCGATGCCCAGGTCGCGGAATACCTCGTAGGTGATCTGCCACTCGCCGTCCCACTTGAGCGTGTAATCCTCCTGCATGAAGGGCTGCCCGGCGAAGATCTGCTCCAGGCTGTAGCCCGCCGGCATGTCGATCTCCGCGATCTGCTCGCCGGCGTCCAGGATGGCGTAGACGGGACTCTCGATGGCGCCGGCGACCTCGGCGGTCACGTACATGACGCGCCGCTGGTTCTTGCGGTGGATGCTGGGCTCGAGCGTTTCCTCCCGCACGCTGACCAGGTCCGCAACCGGCACCATGCTGCCCGGATGCCGACTGCATGTAGAGCTCGCTGGAGCTGCGGAATGCCGGAGCGATCCGCCTTCGGGAAGCTCCAGGACGATGGGAATCTCGTTGACCTCCCGGTCGCTGTACAGGCGCGAGACCGGCATGCCCTCCAGGGCCATGGTCACCGTCTCCACCACCTGCCCGGAGGGAATGCCCGAGAGCATGGCCTTCTCGGTGTTCACGTCCAGCCGGTACTTGGATCTGCGGCGCCTCCACGCATCCAGTCCACATCCACCACGCCTTCCATGCTCGCGGAAAATGTCCATGACCTGGCCGGCGACGCGTGCGCGCTGCGTCGCTGTCCGGGCCGTAGATCTCGGCCACCAGGGTGGACAGCACCGGCGGGCCGGGCGGGACCTCCACCACCTTGATGTTGGCGTCGTACTTGCGGCCCGACCTGTTGAACGATGGGACGAATGCGCTTGGCGATGGCGTGGCTCTGATCGCTTCGCTCGCCTTTCTCCACCAGGTTGAGCTGGATGTCGGCAACGTTGGCGCTGCCGGCGCAGGTCGTAGTGGCGCACCAGTCCGTTGAAATTGATGGGCGCGTTAAGCCCCGCATAGATCTGGTAGTCCTTCAGCTCGGGCAGGTCCTTCAGGCTGATGCCCACCTCCCGCGCCACGGCGTTGGTGCGCTCCAGGGTGGTGCCCTCGGGCATGTCGATGATGAGCTGCACCTCGTTCTTGTTGTCGAAGGGCAGCATCTTCACCTCCACCATGCGGAAGTACAAACAGCAGCGTGGAGGCCAGCAGCAGGAGCGTCACCCCGCCGATGAACATCCAGCGGTAGGTCGCCTGTTCCAGGAGCGGCTCGCATGGTTCCGCGCAGTACCATCGGTAGATGCGCGTGTCTTCCAGCCGGTAGGCCTTTTCGCTGCCGCTCCTCATCCTTTTCCGGCTTGACATGCGGCAGCAGCTTGTAGGCCAGCCACGGGGTTATCACCAGGGCCACAATCAGCGAGAAGATCATCGCCAGGGAGGCCCCGATGGGCATGGGACTCATATAGGGTCCCATAAGCCCCGATACAAAGGCCATGGGCAGCACGGCGGATATCACCGTGAAGGTGGCCAGGATGGTGGGGTTGCCCACCTCGTTGATGGAGGCGATGGCAGCCTGCTTGAAGGGCAGCTTCCTCATCTTGAAGTGCCGGTGCATATTTTCGGCTACGATGATGGAGTCGTCCACCACGATGCCGGTCACGAAGACCAGCGCGAAGAGGGTGATGCGGTTCAGCGTGTAGCCGAAGAGATAGTACAGAAAAAGGGTCAGGGCGAAGGTGACCGGCACTGAGAGGAAGACCACCAGTCCGCCCCGCCATCCCATGGCCAGGGCCACGACGACGGTCACGGCCAGGATGGCCGCCAGCAGGTGTTCCAGCAGCGAAAGCACCTTGTTGGCCGCCGTCTCCCCGTAGTTGCGGGTGGTGGTCACGGTGATGTCGGAAGGTATGAGGCTGCCCTCCAGCAGCGCGATCTTCTCCTCCACCTGCCCGGCGATGTACATGGCGTCCGCCCCGGGGCGCTTGGCCACCGAAATGGTCACGGCGGGAAAGGACTCGCCCGGCATCAGATCACCTTTTCCCGCGGCCGCCCTTCCCAGCCCGTAGGAAACATAGTCTGTGGGCTCACCGGGACCGTCGCTTACCGTCTGCGATGCTGCCCAGGTAGATGGGGTCGCCGTTGCGCACGTCGACCACCAGGCTGCGCACCTCCTCGGCGTCGCGGAAGAAGTCGCCCGTGTCTACCAGGTAGCTGGTGTCGGCCCGGTCAAAGGAGCCCGAACGAAAGCTCCCGGTTGGCCGCGCGGATCTGGCCGGCCACCTGCATGGGATCGATGCCGTAGGAGGCCATCCTGGCCTTGTCGAGCTGCACGCGAACCTGCCGGGTTCGTCCCCCGTGCAGGCTGGTCTGCGCCACGTCGTCGATTTTCTTGATCTCCAGGGCCAGCTCGTCGGCCACCCGCCGGATCTGGTAGTCGTCGTAGCTGCGGCTCCACAGGGTCAGCGTCATGATGGGCACGTCGTCGATGGAGCGCGGTAATTTAACGATTAAAAGTACGGCGTCTTTTCAGATTTGTCAATCGTTTTCGCACAAATTGACCAAAAAGACGTGGAGTTTCGCGACTCTCTTGATGACTTCCGGTGCTAGCTCACCAGCAGCAGCGGACATTTCACGT
Organism: Balneolaceae bacterium; assembly: GCA_034521445.1. Taxonomy (NCBI): domain Bacteria; kingdom Pseudomonadati; phylum Balneolota; class Balneolia; order Balneolales; family Balneolaceae; species Balneolaceae bacterium. The sequence goes on from JAXHMM010000011.1 coordinate 120,420, forward strand.
TGCGCAGCAGCGAATCGAGGTACTTGCTCACCACCTCCATCCCCTTCGGCAGGACCAACAGCCCGCACCGTTGCCTGTAGACGACGTCCATAAAACTGCCCAGGTCGGCATGGGGCATGGCCTGCACGTCTGCGAAGACCCGGTGCCGGTCCAGCACGTCGCGAACTTCGACGCGCCGCTCCTCGGTCAACTTGTCACCCTCCCCCGTCACCAGCACGGACAGCCGGCTGTTGTCGTTTTTCGCAATCTGCAGGGCGATGGCCAGTCCTTTCCGTCCTGACGGCGATCCGTCATAGACCACCGTCAACACCGTCCCCACGTACATCCCCTTCTCCAGGATCAGCACGGGTTTGTCGGATTGCCGGATGATGGCCCGGGCCGTGGAGCCCAGCCGCCCCCTTTTGGCGTAGTTGCCTTTCAGTCCCAGCGTGATCAGGTCCGACCGCCTGGAGGCCTCCAGCACCTTTTCGTCCACCTTGCCGCTGGCGGTCTCCATGGAATAGGTTACCTGGTAATGCTGGCCCAGGTCGTGCATGCGGTCCCGGATGCGGTTGCGCAGGCGGGTCATCTTCTCCTCCACCGTGTCCCTTTCGAGGGGTCCCTCCTCCCCGGTGAGCTCGCTGATGCTGGTGGTGACCGGCAGGTCGGACAGCCGGCCCCAGAGCTCGTTCTCCACGAAGAGGCCCTTCACGTTGGCTTCCAGGATGTGGGCCAGCGTGACGGCGGCCTCCAGGGCGGCGTGGCTGTGCGGGGAGGTGTCCACCGCCACCAGGATCTCCCGCAGCACCCGTTCTTTTTCGGATTCTTCGGCCATGGCTACTTCCTGCCGTTTTCAGGGGTTGCGAATTCCTTGCGGCGCTCGGCAAAGTCGGAGAGCTTTTCCCGGATAAGGTGATTGACGGTATCCTCGGGGAAACTGCCGTCCGGCTGCTCCTCGCCGGCGGTCATGCCGGTGAGCAGCTCCATGCCCTCGTCGAGGGTTTCGATGGACCAGATGTGGAACCGGCCCTCCTCCACCGCCTCCACCACGTCGCTGCGCAGCATCAGGTTCTTCTCGTTGGCCTTGGGGATGATCACGCCCTGCTCGCCGGTGAGCCCCTTTTTGCTGCAGACGTCGAAGTAGCCCTCGATCTTCTCGTTCACCCCGCCGATGGGCTGGATCTGCCCGTGCTGGTTGACCGAGCCGGTTACGCTGAACGACTGTTTCAGGGGGAGGTCGCCTATGGCCGAGAGCAGCGCGAACAGTTCGGCTGCCGAGGCGCTGTCGCCGTCGATGTTCCCGTAGGACTGTTCGAATACGAGGGAGGCGGACATGGCCAGGGGACGTTCCCGCGCGTAGCGCTCGCCCAGGTAGCCCTTGATAATCAGCACGCCCTTGGAGTGAATGGGACCGCTCATCTCCACCTCGCGCTCGATGTTGATGATCTCGCCCTTGCCCAGCTGCACGCGGGCGGTAATGCGGTTGGGCCGCCCGAACATCAGGTTGCCCAGCTGCAGCACCGACAGGCCGTTCACCTGCCCGACGGCCTCCCCTTCCGTGTCGATGAAGATGGTGCCCCGCTCGATGGTCTCCTGCACCTTGTCGCGCAGGCGCGCCGAGCGGTAGATCTTGTGCTCGATGGCCTTCTCCACGTCTTCGTAGTGCACGTGGCCGTTATCGTTCTCCTCGGCCCAGTGGTCGGCCTCAATCAGCAGGTCCTTCAGCTCCTCGGTCTGCGTGGAGAGCTTCTCGTTGTCGCCGGTCATCCGCGATCCCTGCTCGATGATGCGGGCCACGGCCTTCCGGTCGAAGTGCCGCAGGCCGTTCTCCTCGATAAGGCCGGCGATCAGCTGCGAGTAGTGCTCCTGGTTGTCGCCGTTGCGGTCAATCTCGTCCTCGAAGTCGGCCTCCACCTTGAAGAGCTTCTGGAATTCGGGGTCGTGCTCACAGAGCAGGTAGTAGAGCATGCGCTGCCCCAGCAGCACCACCTTCACCTCCAGGTCCACCGGCTCGGGCGAAAGCGAAACCGTGCTGATCATGCTGTAGGATTCGCCGAGGGACTCGATCTTGAGCCTGCCCGATTTGAGGGCGCGCTTCAGTCCCTCCCAGGCGAAGGGCTCCAGCAGCACCTGCCGCGCGTCCAGCACCAGGTAGCCCCCGTTGGCGCGGTGGAGGGCGCCCGGCTTGATCAAATTGAAATTCGTGGTCAGGGCGCCCATGCGTGACTTGTACTCCACGCGGCCGACCAGGTTCTTGTAGTTGGGATTGTCCTCGTAGACCACCGGGGCGCCCTCGGTTTCGGCGTGGTCCACCAGCACGTTCACCCGGTACCGGTCCAGCACCGGGGTGCCCGAGTCGGTGCCCTGCAGCCGGGCTTGCCGGCCGCCCATCATCTGGGCCATCTGGTTGCCGCCCTGCTGCTGACCCTGGTTGCTCATGATGGCCTGCACGTTCTCCACGATGTCCAGCTCCACGGCGTCCAGAAAGTCCTGCACGCGTTTCAACTCGGAGAAGGCCTCCCGGATGTCGTCAAAGAGGTCCTTGATGGCAAAGGTGGCGATCTCCTTGTCCAGCTCCTTCTTCTTGCGGCGCAGCTCGCGCTGGGCGGACGGCATCTGGCGTATCAGTTCCTGGAGCTTCTCCTGCAGGCCCTTGGTCTTCTCCTGCAGCTCCTGGCGTTTCTCCTGGGAAAGGCTGTTCACCTCCTCCTGGTTCATCAGGTCGCCGTCCTCCTTGATGGGCGCGAAGGTAAAGCCCGCGGGAGTGCGGAGCAGCGAGAGTCCCTTCTCCCGGGCCTCCTCCTGCAGCTCCTCGAAAGTCTGGTCCTGCTGGTCCTGCACCTCATCCTGCAGGGCCTGGCGGCGGTTTTCGTACTCCTCGGTCTCGAAGGCGGCCGTCAGCGTGGGAGGCAGGTCCTCGATCAGCTTCTCCATCCACTCCTTCAGCTCGCAGCCGCGGCCGCGAGGCATATGCAGGGCCGCGGGTTCGTAGCGGTCGTCGAAGTTGTTCACGTAGCAGAGATCCCCCGGGGTCTCCTCATCAGCGGAGGCCTCCTCCAGGTACTCCAGGATGTGTCCCCGCTTGTCGGTCTCATGGGGACCCAGGGCAAAGATGTTGTAGCCCTTGCGGTCGATGCCCGTGCCGAAATCCAGGGACGAGGTCAATCGCTCCTGGCCGAGCACCTTGACCCGGTTGGAGATTTCTTCGGTGGATTCAAAGTCGAATTGCCGGGCGTCGCACGCCTTGCGAAGGGACGCGGCGTCGAGCTGGTTCATGTGGGATGGTTTCGTTGCAGAGTATGACGTGTAATTACAAAGGGAGCCGGGGCGCTGACGTTCCATGAGATCTAAAATGGGTGCCGGCTCGAGGATGACAGCACTGGGGATCATTTTGCAGAAGTTGGGATATATGGTATTATAAATGATCAGGTACAATACGATACCAGAAACCAGCCCTGAAGTCTGCTATGGATACTTCCCTGCAATCGATACTGGACGCCTTTCACGATCTGCTTTTTCTCTTTTCGGAAGAGGGGGTCATCAAGGAGTACCTCTCTCCGGGCAGGCAGGACAGGCCGGTGTTATCCGTAAACGATTTTTTAGGGAAACATTACCGGGATGTAATGCCCCCTCATGTGAGCAAAAAACTGGACCAGGCCATTGAACACCTGGATCGGAAGGAGACCGATTTCAAATTTGACTACAGCATCGAACTCGACGGGGAAAAATCCTGGTTCGTGGCCGTGGTGTCCAAGGTAGACCTGGGAGACAAGACGGCATACCTGGCGGCGGTGCGTGACATCACCGAGCGGAAAAACAAGGAGCTGTTGCTCCAGGGCGTGCTGAATACCGCGCCGAGCGGTATTTTCGTGTACCGTGCCATACGGAATGCCGATGATGAAATTGTGGATTTCGAAATCAGCCAGGTGAACCGCTCGGTCGAACAACTTACCGGCGTGTCCCCTGAGGAGCTCGTAGGATTGAGAGTGACCACCATGATTCCTAATAATTCCCAGGCGGAGATACTGGAACAGTTCAAGATCGTCGTAAACACCGGGGAGATGGTGGATTTCGAATATCATGATAAGGAGGGCCTCGGCAAACCGTCCTGGTACAAGTGCAAGTCAGCAAAATTCCGGGACGGAGTGGTGAGCTCGTTCCAGGACATCACCGAACTGAAGGAATACCAGGAAAAGCTCGTACGGAAGAACCAGGAGCTGAAGAATCTGAACCGGCAGAAAGACAAACTGCATTCCGTCATAGCCCACGATCTCACCAATGCTGTATCCGGGTCCGAAGCTGCCTGGGATTTCATCTTTGAGGAGTATGACACTCTCTCGGAAGAGGAGCTGCTGGAATTCCTGCACGCGTTGCGGGAAAATAACAGGAACGCCAATAGGCTGCTGAAAGATCTCTTGATGTGGTCCAGGAACCAGTTTCAAGAGGTGGAGGCAAATTCCGAAATCATTCCTCTGGCTGAAGTTGCCGACCAGGCATTTCAAGGCGTCAAGTCAAAGGCCGACGATAAAGAGATTGCACTGAAAAATCGGGTTCCAGGACAGACGACCGTCAAAGCCGATCCCAACATGTTGAAAACCATATTACGCAACCTGGTCGGCAACGGCATCAAGTTCACTCCCGAAGGTGGGGAAGTCACGGTGGAGGCCGTTCAAAAGGATCAGGAAGTAAAAATTACCGTATCGGATACCGGGGTGGGGATGGATCGGGAGACGCTGGAAAAAGCCCTCGACAAGACCAACAACTTTACCTCACACGGGACCTCCGGCGAAAAGGGCTCCGGACTGGGACTGGATCTCTGTCACGACTTCCTGGAGAAACAAGGGAGTAAACTTATGGCCGAAAGCGAACCGGGTAAGGGGACTTCCTTCTACTTTACCCTGCCGGCCGGTACCTCCTGACCTGCACCTTCCTGTTGTTCCGTTACGTTCTCTCTTCCGGGATCGCAATTATTCGTACTGAGACAAGCACCGCGGCAGAATCCCAAAAATTTATTTGGTAAATATTTGATTAAGACAAAATACTCTTATATCTTTTAAACGCACTGAAGAAAGAACCCGGCCGGATCAAAAGACCTGAATCGACCGATGGATTGAAAAGCTTCTACGCACTCATCTACCATTTAATAAGCCATAAAGGCAACTCATATGAATACCTTTAAACAGATTACACTGGCGATGGCGGGCCTATTCCTGGTCCTCTTCGCCGTACCGACCCTTGCACAGGACAGCACCGGAACCGAACCGTTTCCGGCAGAATTTGAAATTGACGGCAAATGGTACGGCCTGCCCGACGCCAGGCTCTACCAGGAGGACTACGATGGACCTCCCGTTGTGGGCGACAACCTGACCATGCTGCCCAACGTCGCCCCCCTCTCCCCCGGGAACAAAAACCACGATGTGCGCATCGACGTGGTGACCCAGGAGATCGAAGTGGCGCCGGACATGCGCTACCGCGCGTGGACCTTCGGCGGAACCGTCCCCGGTCCCGTCCTGCACGTTCGCGAAGGCGACAAGATTACCTTCACCATGAAAAACCGCTCCCACGAGGAGGTCGCGATCTCCCAGCCGGCCAAAGGCGGCTCCATGTTCATGCAGCAGCTCGCCTCGGGCAACATGCAGAATCCCCAGCCGGCCGTCCAGCCCATGATGCACTCCATGGACTTCCACTCCGGTACGGTGGCGGCGGACGACAAGTGGCGGAACGTGCCTCCGGGCATGACCCTGCAGTTCGAGTGGATTGCCAACTATCCCGGCGTCTACATCTACCACTGCGGCACCCCGCCGGTCCTGCAGCACATGTCCATGGGACAGTATGGCGTGGTAATCGTCTCCCCCAAGGAGGGCTATCCCACCGACGAGCAGGTGGACAAAGAGTTCGCCGTGGTGCAGTCCGAGTTCTACCTGAAGGAGAAGGTCGGTGAGGAGGGCATCTACGAACTGGACTACAATGCCGCCCTGAACAAGCAGCCCACCGTCGTGGCCTTCAACGGACATCAGAATGCCATGATGGAGAATCCACTGCAGGTTGACAAAGGCGATCGCGTGCGGCTCTACATGCTGAACGTGGGGCCCAACGACGTCGCCAGCAGCCACGTGATCGGCGCCATTTTCGACCGGGTCTGGTACGAAGGCAACCTGGAGAACGAGTGGCGCGGCATGCAGACCGTCCTGCTCGGCGCGAGCAACGGCGCGGTCATGGAGTTCATCGTACCCGAAGAGGGACACTACGTGTTGGTGGACCACGAGATGGCCGACGCCGAAAAAGGCGCCAAAGGCCTGATCGTGACCGGCGGCGACTCCAACTGAATATCACCAGGCAAACAACCCATTTATTCACTCAAAATCCCGACACCATGAAAACACTCAAGAAAATAACCACCCTGATCGTACTCTCCGTCCTCCCCTTCCTCGGCGCCTACGCGCTGCCTGGGAGCAGCGGGACCGGCGCGGAGGATATCCGCACCATCGAAATCAAGGGAACCGACCAGATGAAGTTCGACGTAACCGAAATAACAGCCCAACCCGGTGAGGAGATCCGTATCCGGTTCACCACCGTAAGCCAGATCCCCAAGGCGGCCATGGCGCACAACGTGGTGGTTCTGAAAGAGGACACCGACATCGACGCCTTCGCCAACGCCTCCGCGATGGCGCGGGATAACGACTACCTCGCCCCCGACTACAAGGACCAGATCATCGCGGCTACCGACCTGGCCGGGGGTGGCGAAACGGTGGAGGTGACCTTCACCGTGCCCGATAACCCGGGAGAATACGAGTACATCTGCTCCTTCCCCGGCCACTTCGCGGCCGGCATGAAGGGCGTGCTGACCGTACAACAGCCTGACGCGCGCTGAAGCAGGAAGTAACGTACAAGCTGGATTAAGCTAAAAGGGCAGTCCCGAATAATATCGGGGCTGCCCTTTTTTGTGGGAAGAGCTCCTGAAATGGCGCGGTTTCGAACAGCAAGATCCCTGCCCCTGCGATAACGGAAACGTGTACAGGGAGTGCTGCCTAGGCCAGGAAGGCTTGGTAAATATTTCCTAATTGATTTGGACTGAAATCAATATTTCATTATTATGATTCAGATACAAATCATTTTATGGATAATTTGATTTCATATCAAAACAACTTGGTGGAACAGGTAGGCCATACCTGGCACCGATACCTGTATCCCGAACTGGATAAAGACATCCGTCTGCTGGGCCTCAAGGGATTGCGTGGAGTCGGCAAGACGACCATGCTATTGCAATACCTGAAATATGAGTACCCCGACCGGAGCAAGGGGCTCTATGTTACGGCAGACCATCCCTACTTCTATGAACACACCTTGTTCGACCTCGCTTCCGACTGGTACATGCATGGAGGCAAACTGCTCCTGATCGACGAGGTACACAAATATCCGAACTGGTCCAGGGAACTCAAGCTGATTTATGACGGACATCCCGATATGAGGACCCTGTTCACTAGCTCTTCTGCCCTGGACCTGTATCGGGGCGAATCCGACCTGAGCCGCAGGCTTGTCACCCGTACTCTACATGGTTTGTCGTTCAGGGAATACCTGGCATTCAGACACGACATCCGATTCGACCCTATCAAGCTGAATGATGTGCTGCATAAGCACAGCCAGATTACACCAGATCTGACCCGCGGGCACCATATGGTCCCTTTATTTAAACAATATCTGCGGGATGGATACTTTCCCTTCGCTGCCGGTAAAGGTGAAGATACCTTTCTCCCCGGATTACTCAACATTATAAATACCGTACTGGAAAGCGACCTCTCCTACACAGAAGATTACAGCAGCGCCCATATTACGAAGATCAAAAAACTACTGGGAGTCATAGCAGACAGCGCCCCTTTCGAACCCAATATCTCCAAAATAGCCGAGAGGCTTCACCTGGGGAGGAATACCGTCAACATCTACCTGAAAAATCTTGAGGATGCACGCATACTGAATCTTCTGAACAAACCGGGAAGAGGAATCACGCGTTTACAAAAACCTGAAAAAATCTATTTCGAAAATGCCTCCTTTGCATTTGCATTCCAGTCCAGCCCAAATATCGGTACCCTGCGGGAGATCTTTTTCATGAACCAGGTTCAAAATGCCGGCCACCGAATACATCTGAGTCCCGAGAAGGGAGATTTTCTGGTCGACGGGGAACTCCTATTTGAGGTAGGCGGAAAAAACAAGGACAAAAGCACCCTGAAAAAGGTGGAGAATGGCTACTTCGCACTGGATGACCTCGATCACGGTTTCGCGAACACCATTCCGCTATGGCTGTTCGGTTTTTTATATTGATTGGCTGCATGACAGACATGCGGGAAGTGCAGTTATGAATGAATTCAACAGGTGAAGCCATGAAATACGCTGACGAAACCGTACAGACGGTGCTGGATGTCGTACTTTCCAATGCCAAGCCCTTCGGGAATTTCAAAAATACGCTGCAACGTTATCCCGAGGTCCGCCAGTCCTGGTTCGACTTCAAACACGAGCGGATGAAACAGTGGGTGAGGGAGCAGATAGAATCGGATCGTTCGACCCGTTAGGATCACCATATGGATCCCACCATAATAGTCCGTCAGTTCCGGCGCAAGTTGATAAACGCTTTTGTACACCTCAATGAGCCGTTGTGGAACCGTCTGTTTGAGTGGTTCATGGTATTGCCGACGCTGGAAAAGTGGAAGGCGTAGATAAAAAACCGTGAGAGGCGAACCTGCTTCATGATCTCATATATTTGTCTTCTATAAAAGGCAATTATTGCAAGTATTTGTGTTTTTAAAACGACGAAATTTGGGATACACGGATCAAGTACCCCTACAGGCTTGTACCACAGAACCAAATCCGGTAATCGGACCCATTTCCTTTTCTTGTAATATTTCCCTCCCTTCCCGGTACTAATGGGGTGAACGGAGGCCGATTACCCATGACCCAAAAACAACAGCGAGAAATCTTCGAGGAGTGGATGGAGCAGCACCAGGCGCTGATCCACACGGTCATTTTGCACAATTGGATGTGCAATTTTCCGAATCGCCGAATAGATCTACAACCTGCGCACCTTCAGCGCGGCCACGGCCGTCCTCAGCGAGCAGATGTTATCGCGGTAACAGTTCACCCAGTGGATGACCGACTTGCGGCGGCGCAGCACGTGCGGGTCGCAGGTAGAATAGCGTCCCTGCAGTTCGTCGACCATGGCACTCACGTCGTCCTTGATCTCCATCTTGAGAGCGTCGGGCAGATCGCCCCATCCCATCAGGCGGAAGGTCTCCTGCAGCCGGCGATGCTCCTCTTCGGCCTCACTGAGCACCTTGCGGAGTACCGGGGCGATTTCGTCGCGGCGGCTTGGAATGCGGTGATGTGTGATCGCTGTTTTCATGGTATCAGAGGTTTATTGGCTGATGTTCACTCCCATGATAACCGACGGGGGTGACACCTGTATGTCACCCCTCTTTCAAAAATTTTCCTTGCCCTCTTCCCTCAGGGACAATACCTTTCAAATCGGACGCAGAAAGACAGAAAGCCCACTTTTTCGCCTGCACATGGAACAGATAAGCTGGGATGATTTTGAAAAAGTGGATCTGCGGGCAGGCACCATCGTGGAGGCGGAGGCGTTCCCCGAAGCCCGCAAGCCGGCCTACAAGCTGCAAGTGGATTTCGGGGAGAAGATCGGCATCAAGCAGTCCAGCGCGCGCATCGCCGACCTCTACCGGCCGGAGGATCTGGTCGGCCGGCAGGTGCTGGGCGTGGTGAATTTTCCGCCGAAACAGATCGGCCCTTTTATATCGGAGTGCCTGGTCACCGGTTTTTACCGCGAGGACGGGTCGGTGGTGCTGGCCGGGCCCGACAGGCAGGTTCCCAATGGCAGCCGGCTGGCATAATAGATTCTCAACGCAGCCGCCTGAGGGATTCCCCCACAGGAGAAATAGTGGTTTTTTATCTGGAAATGTGATAGCGTAAACCAACCGGCCCGCCGCCGGGCCAGCAAGAGTAGACAGCATCCAACGGCATGAACAACCGCATTCGCTCCGTCATCACGGGTACCGGTTCCTACATCCCCACGCGCAAGGTGACCAACGACGATTTCATGGATCACCGCTTCCTGGACCGGGAGGGCAATCCCATGGAAAAGGACAACGAGGAGACCATCCGCAAGTTTGCGGAAATCACCGGCATTCACGAGCGGAGGTACGCCGACGACGACATGCTCACCTCCGATATGGGGGCCGAGGCCGCCGTCAAGGCGCTGGAGGATGCGGGCCTGGATCCGGAGGAACTGGACTACATCGTGGTGGCGCATAATTTCGGGGACGTCAGGGCGGACAATCCGCGGGTGGACATGGTGCCCGCCCTGGCCTCGCGAGTAAAGCACCACCTGGGCATCTCCAACCCGAAATGCGTGGCCTACGACCTGCCCTTCGGCTGCCCGGGATGGGTGCAGGGCATCATCCAATGCCACTATTTCCTGCGCAGCGGCGACGCCGGGGCCTGCCTGGTGATCGGTGCGGAAACCCTCTCGCGGGTATGCGATCCCCATGACCGTGACAGCATGATTTATGCCGACGGTGCCGGCGCCGCCGTCCTGCAGGCGCGCCGCAGCGACGATCCGGCAGGCATCCTCAGCCACAAGGCGCGCACCGACACCGAGGAGCAGGCCTACTTCCTGAAGATGGCCGAATCGTACGGCAGCGGCTGCGGGGAGACGATCTACATGAAGATGGACGGGCGCAAGCTCTACCAGTACGCCCTGACACACGTGCCCGGACTGGTGAAGGAGAGCCTGGACGAGGCCGGCGTAGACTTCGGGGAGGTGAGCAAGGTGCTCATCCACCAGGCCAACGCCAAGATGGACGCCGCCATCCTGCAGCGGCTGGGCAAACTGTACGGCGAGGACCAGGTGCCCGACGATCTTATGCCGATGACCATCTCCTGGCTCGGCAACTCCTCGGTGGCCACCGTGCCCACCCTGCTCGACCTGATCCGGCGCGGAGAGATGGAGGGCCACCGGATCGAGGAGGGCGACCACATCGTACTGGCTTCGGTCGGCGCCGGCATGAACATCAACTCGGTGGTCTACCGGGTGCCCTGACAGCGCGCCCCTTCCCTTTCGACGGGTGGTTCAGCCCTTTCAATCCACGGCGGAAAAGCCTACTTTGTGCGGGATGCGGTCCCGCCTCATAGGCCGCCATCCAACCACAACAGCAAGTCACATCAGCATACTGTTTTTATGGACGAACTCAAGATAACGGGCGAGGTCAAGAAAGTACTGGAAGAGCAGTCGGGAGAGAGCAAGAACGGCCCCTGGAGAAAGCGCGATTTTATACTGGAAACCCAGGGCAAGTATCCCAAACCGGTCTGCATCACCCAGTGGGGCGACAACATCGACCAGGACAATGTCCATGAGGGTGAGACCGTCACCGCCCACATCGACATCCAGAGCCGTGAGTACCAGGGGCGCTGGTACACCGACGTGAAGGCCTGGAAAATCGAGAAAGGGGCCGGCGGGGATGGAGGCAGAGACATCCAGCTCTCCGCATCAGGCGACAGCGACGACGACTTCGATCCGCAGGACGTGCCCGACGACATCGACGACGAACTGCCCTTTTAGAGCCAGTCCAGCGGATCCACCAGCTCCATGTTCCGGGAAGACTCCACGAAGTAGCGCAGCAGCGGGGCGTGTCCTGACCCAAAAATGACCGCCACACGGTCACCGGGTTCTGCCACTCTTGCCAGTTTGGCAAATATCTGAATGTTGCGCCGATGCCATTGGGTAACAAGATCTACCCCCACCCAGGTGGAATCGTCCCCCACGGCGGCGGTCTTGGCGTAGTAGTTGCGCTGCCTGGAAAGGCTCTCCTTCCCGTTGTTGTAACGCAGGATTTCCCGGATGGTGGCGTTGGCATACAGAGAATCGTCCACCTGCTTTACGGTACGCCTTATGCTGTCAAATTCACGGATAAATTCCGGTTGATGCTCCTTGGCATACCTGATCACCGCCCGAAAGGGAAATTCGCCCTCGTAGTCAATGCCGTAGAGCCGGCTGTGTCCCATACGCCCCGCCAGCCGGAAGCCAAGCTGCTGGCGTTCGTTGCGGGTCAGCTCGTGCTCGCCTCCCAGCCAGGCCCTATACATGCTGTCCATCTCCGCCCTGTAATCAGGACGCGCCTCCAAGGCCACCTTGGTGGGCTTAAATTCGGCCAGTGAATCAACCACCTGCCGGATCTGACGCTGGTACTTCGGTAGTTTGACGTCGGGAAACTCCGTATTGATCACATCCTGCCCGGGATTGCCGAAGTGGGAAGTGCCCAGGATCATGACCTGGATTTTTTCCTGTCCCATTTCGGCCGCGCTGGTATCGTCTCCATCCTGGGCATAGGTCGTGCCGCAGAGGAGGATGAGCAGGAGCGTCAACCCCGAGAAATTACGCAGGAATGTAAAATTGATGAGGCTTACGTAACTTTTCCATGTTCGGTTAATGGGTATCATTCGATCATGAGTATCCTGTGATTCGAATTGGTTGGATGGAAGACACTGGGACTTCCTTCACATGCGATTACGAACAATGGGCGTATTTGTTAACCAGCGGTTACCCGGAGTTGCAATTTAGCCGGCGCTTTGGCTAATTGCGTAGTTATCAATATCTGCTTCACAGCTCATGTACAAAAATTATGGACCCCTACCGGTGCTCTTTTGAGGTCATCTGGGCGGATATGGATCCCAACCGCCACATGCGCCACTCCGTCTACAACGACTACGCCGCCCAGGCGCGGGTGAGCATGTTCGCCGACGGCGGACTGCCGATGGACGGCATTGCTGAATGGGGACTGGGACCCATCCTGTTCCGGGAGGAGACGCGTTTCCTGAAGGAGGTACACCTGTCGGACACCCTTACGGTGACCTGCGCCGTGAAGGCCATGCGGGAGGACGGCAGCCGGTGGACCATCGTGCACGAGCTTTTCCGCAGCGACGGGGCGAAGGCCGCGACTATTACGGTGGAGGGCGCCTGGCTCGACCTGCAGAGCCGCCGCCTGGGCACCCCTCCCGACGAGATGCTTGAGACGCTGCAGCAATTTCCGCGGACGGACGATTTTGATTGGCTGGAGTGATGCCGACGTGGGACTGTGGGCAAAGTACCTGCGTATCGTCCATCAGAATCGCACGGTCAGGTGGGCCACAGGGTAGAAGGGGAAGGCACCCATATGGGAGGGCGGATTTTCAACATCGTAGGGCTGCGTGGGCATCTGCACTGCCAGGTTGTGCAGCACGGGCGGATTCCTGCTCGGTGGTGGTCCGAAGAGAGTCCTTGCAGCCTGCAAGCAGAAGCGGAAGTATGGCCAGCATGAGAGTGGCCCTTCGCAGCATACCGGGGACAAGGTACTGGGTTTTCATCACCGTTGGATTAGCTTGCGGGTATGCCTGTGCCTGGACTACAATCCTCGGGCTTCCTCCTCCAGCAATCAGAAATGAGCCATCAACTGGTGACCGGGATTTCGATCCGGAAGACCGTACCCGCAGCCTCGACGCTCTCGAAGTCGATGGTACCCCCGTGGGCCTCAACGATCTGGCGGGCCGATACCAGTCCCCTGCCGAAGGTGGCCTCCCCGCAAGTACCGGGGCGGTTCGCCTCGCTGTAGGGCTCAAAAATATGATCCTGCAGCTCCAGTGGGATGCCGATGCCCGGGTCCGCCACCTCGAGAAGGAACCGATCTCCCCTGCAACAGGCTGTAATTCGGATGTCCGAACCATGGGGACTGAATTTGACTGCGTTGTCCACCAGCGAGGCATAGACCCGGAAATACGCATCGGGATCGATATGAACCAGCCTTGGCTGACCCCTCTCCTCAAAGTTGAAAATGAGCCTCTGAAATTTAGCGTCGGCGCGTTCCCTCAGCACATCCACGCACTGACGGAGATAGACTTCGATATCGAGCGGAATGCGCTGCAGCACTATGCCCTTCCGGTCGCGGCCGTTCCCCTTCAGCATTTCTCGGATCATGTCCATCGACTCCAGGCTGGAACTGTTAATCAGCTTAACCCAGGCTTTCTGGCGCACGGTCAGCCCCTTTTCGCGCGAGAGAATGGAGGAGAGTTCCCGGATACCTCCCAGCGGGTTGCGAAGCTCCCGTCCCACCCGGTACTCCATGCGCGCAAGGGCGCGGTCCTTCTCGTCCAGCTGTAGGTTCTTGCGCAGGATGATCTCATAGAGACGGGGCACTTGCTTTATTAGAGTCCACTTCCGCTGCTGACGGTAAGACCATAGGGAAAACAGACCTAAAACGGCCAGCAGGCAGACCGCAACGGGTAAAAGCATGGACGACGCGCTAATCATCGATCAGAGTACTCCAAGCACGTTGATGAACCAACCGCGGCTGCGATAGCTCAGGTCGGTGAGGTCGTCGGAGTAGTCGGTGAAATTATAGCCTGCGCCCAGCCTCAGGTTACCGGTAATCTGCCGATAGAGACCCAGCAGCACGCCCGAGCGGGTGTCATCCGTCTGCTCCACCGTCAGGGTGCGGTACTCCCCGACCAGGTCCCAGCGTTTGACGACATGAAGGTCGGCGCGTGCGATGTAGAGCCAAGTGGTGTTGTCGGTCCAGGCTGCATCCTCCAGGGTGCGGTCGCGGATTTCCCCGCGCCGGTAACCCACCTTGCCGCCAATGGAGAGAAAATGGAACAGTCGGTAGATACCATCCACCGATACCACGTGGCTACGCTGGGCAAAGGGATTAAGCTGCAAACTGGTGCCCAGCTGGACCGGGCTGGACACATCGTGCAGGTAGGTGTAGCGTGCCAGGGCGTTGAAACGGTTATGGCGGACGGGACGGTAGGCCAGTCCCCCGACCAGCTCGGTGTACTCGGCATTGCCCAACCCGCCGCCACTGATGTCGCTCAGGGCCAGGTTGGCGCGTCCCAGCATCCGCAGTGAGGGGGTGAGTTGCAGGCCGACGCTGTTGCGAATGAGCCAGGAATCACGGCTTCCCGCCTGGCTGCCATCCTCGGTGCGGTACTCGAGAGCGCCGTTCCAGCGGAAGTCCGGGGCGCTGTAGGCCGAGAAGAGGGAGGCCGACGTGCGGTCCACATCCCCGAAAGTCGGGTTGGAGACAGTACCCCTTTCCAGCTGCAGGCCTACGCTCCACGCCTCCCAGGGGGCCAGGTCGATGCCGAAGGCGTGGGTTACACCGGAAGGGCCAGCCTCAGCGCTCTGCTGGCGGCGTTCCACGAAGACATTGCCGTTATCGTTGTAGCGGTAACGAGCGCCCGTTGCAAAGATTCCCGTACGCCCGGTGGCGCCCGACAGGCCCAGTCCACTCTGCGGAGTACCGCCCGAAGGACCGAAATCGGTGCGGTCGGGATCCATCACGTAGTTCAGATAGAGATTCAGCCGCCGGTTGAGCTGATAGCCGGCCTCGGCCTTGCCTCCCCACCCCCCATCGCCCTCGGTGGCCTCGGCGGACAGGTCGAGGCGATCCCAGAGGTTCACGCCGGCGCCAATACCGTAGCGGTCGTTGGAGCGCCGGGTCTGGTCTTTGTCGAGTGTGCCCTGGTAGAGAGTGTAGAGATGGTAGCCCCTGCTGATCCCAGCGGAGTCTTCCGGCCAAAAACCGAAGACGCCCACCGCGTCAGTACGCGCGCCGGTCTCCGACAGGAGATCGCTGTTGCCCCCGTTCAGGCCCGTCTCCCGCTGGTCGTATCGCACGCCGCCCTTAAGGCGGAAATGCCGGCCGATGCCCAGCTCGGCGCCACCTTCCGCCACCTGCATGGTGCCGGAACGGTCTCCTTCACGCAAGTCGGCCTTGCCGGTAAAGGTGACCCGGTCGCCCACGGGAATTTCGGCCTGCAACCCTCCCTGGCGCACCTCTTCGGTGTTAAGCTGTCCGGGGGCCGAATAACCGTCCCCCCGGCGCTGCACGTAGGCGTTGAAGCCACCCGCCCCATTCCCCTCCCCGAAATCGGTGAAATCCGCAGACAGCTCCGCGCGCTGGGCTGTAGCGTCCATGCCTGCCGTCGCGGAGGTGGGCTTCGTGGCGAATGAGAAGCCGCCGTCCATGGAGCTTATGACAGGCGAGCCGCGGCCCTCTGAAAACGCGCCCTCTACCTTGAGATAGGTGCCCGGACGGTAGCGCAAGGTGAGATCGCCTCCCACCAGGTCCTGTTCCACCTCCCTACCCTCCTGGCGGTAGCCGGTAATCCCGAGCTGCAGGTGGTCTCCCAGCCACTGTGAGACGCGTCCACCGGTGGTAAAATTGTCCAGCCTGGTCAGTCCCGGGTAGAATTCGTAGCTCACCACCAGGTAGACGGGGTTTCCTGAAAGGGCGCCCGTGCGCACCAGGCCCTTATCTTCGGCCACCATTGAAAGGGGGCGCTGCAGCAGGATGCGGCCCTGTAGGGCATTGACCTCATAGTCCTCGTAGGGGGTCAGGGTGGTGCGCTCCAGCACCAGGTCCGATTCGCGGTCGCGTACTTCCACCTGCACGCGCTCAGATCCGCCCAGGATATCACGGTGGTGCAGGTAGTAGAGGGAGCCTCCGGTGGCGCGAAACTCCTCGCGAGAGCCGGCGGTGCCGGGATCGGCCGCGAAGGCGTTGACCGTGGTCTTGCGCTCGCCGTATTCGGTGGCGGCAAGGCCCTGGTGCTGCAACTCGGCACCATAGAGTCCACGATTGAAATGCACCAGGTCGGTGCCCACCACAGGTGTACGGAAGCTGCCCCACATCAGGTGGGAGTCGTGGCGCTCCAGGCGCAAGTGGAACTTGCCCTGGCTGGGTGCGTCGTCCACCAGTGTACCGTCGTCGCCGTAGACCGGGTAGGCCTCGTTGATATCCAGGCGGCGGAGCAGCGAGCGCGGATCGCGCGCGCCGAAGTTGGTAAAAAGTTCCGAAAATGGCTGTTCCCAAGTATCGGCAGAAGCGGTCAGCACGGTCTCTGCGCCCAGCCCCCCTTTCAGGTAGAAGGCCAGCCGCCCGTCCACGTACTCCTCCCCGCGGTATCGTGCCGTCTGCTGGCCGGTGACCAGAGATGCGGGGCCGTCCACCGAGTTGGAGCCCACGGTCACGTCGGCCAGGCCCATGTAAAACCAGGGACGCCCGGGTATGGTGATCTCTCGGCTGTATGCGCTACGGCTGCCGTCGGGCCGCACCATCTCCACAGATAGGGTATGGGTGCCTGAGGTCAGCAGGGTGCGCGAAGCAAAACGGCCGGTGCGGCTAACAGGCACGGGCCTTCCCCGAACAAAGACCTTCGTTTCGGGGTCGAGACTGTCAGCAAAAACGGTCACGGCCGCCCCGGATACCGGAATATTGGCCACCTCGCGGCTGTTCTGGCCGTAGCCCGCCCGGGCCATCTCTTCGTCGCTGCTGCGTACGCTGCGCACCTGGTCCGGGGTGATAATGGGCAGCGAGCGGGGCGCGGTTTCGTCGAAGGTGCCATATTCTCCGTACACCCTGAGCACGTAGCGTACCACTTCGTGTCCTTCTTCCACCCGGGCCGCCCAGCGGAAGCGCGTGCCGTTGGCGTCGGTGGCCGTAAGCACGGCGAGGGGCTGCTGACTGACGGGTCCGCGCGCGCGAAGGATGCGCAGTTCGTAGCGCGTGATCCAGTCGGGATAGTTGGTATATGCGTGGAAAACGACCTCTTCTCCGAGCACTGCCGAACCGGGTGCGGTCACGTTCAACATGGGCGTTCGTTCGCGGGGATCCACCCGTATCTGCAAACCTTCAAAGGTGTGGTGAGCGCCCGACTGGCGCAGCGTATCCATGTATACGGTAAAAGGATCATCTGAGTCACTGGAGTGGACAACCGCTGAATCGGCCGGCGTGGTACTTTCTGGCACGTCGCGTCCGAAGACTGCACTGCGCAACGTGGGACTGAGGGAATGCGCGGTCTCGCTGGCAAGCCATACCGTATCGAGGACGCTTATCCTTTCGAGCAGAAACCGGTCCGCGGGGGAGTTTTTCGCTACTGCGGGCCCACCCGGGGCAGGCAGCTCTTCTGCGGCAACAACCTTGGTGCCACGGTGCCGCAACAGCCGCCTGGCCTCCTCCACTTTAATTTGCTCGCCCTCCAGATAGGCCACCGTGAAAGCATCGCTGTAGCCGGCATTCGCTGCAAGCCGCCGAAGAGAGTCGGCAGCGGCTTCACTGCGAAAGACCCCCGCAAGGTAGCGTACCCGGGAAGAGCCGAGGCTGTCGGTGAGCAGGGTGCCCAGACCTTCCCCCGGTCTGGTGCTCGACTCAATTTGTACCACGGCAAGCTGCACGCTAAAGAAAAGTCCCCGGACGGTTTCCACTCCAAGAGAACCGGGGAGGGCGGTGGGTCCAGTTCCGGTTTGAACTGTGCCGTCCAGGATGGTAAGATTCCGAGAAAGGGTATCGCCTGCCACCGTTGCCCATCCAGCTTGCGAGGCCGATTGCCCGTGCAATGCACCGGCGGGAATGACGGTGACTGCCAGGAAGAACAGGAATGGCAATGCCACTCGAAAAAGTACCCCGGGAACACTGAGTCTCAGTGCCCCGGGGGCGCCGTTGACGAAAATTGCCATACTAGAGCGGAGACCGCCTATCGTTTCGGACATGGTTTTGGAACTGTGTGTTAAAATCGTACCTGAGGTACTGATATGTGCCTTCACCGATATGATTTTCCGGGCCGTTTTCATCGTCCTCCCCCCGGCGCAGCCGCCAGTTCAAGGATCTCCTCGATGCGAATAATCTGCTCCAGGGAAGACGCCCTCCATCTGCTGCGGATATCCTCCGTCACTGCGCGCAGACGCTGGCGAGCCAGGTCCGTAGCATGCTGTGCCCCTCCTCCGCGGTAGACCACGCGAAGCACCACAGGCCTGTCGCCCAGCTCCTCCTGGAGCCGGACCAGACGGTTGGCCCAGTCCTCCTTGAGACGAATTTCTCCCTGATGGAAGGCCGCTGGACGCAGCTCAAGACGCAATTCACGCGGGGTGGCGATGCCGAAGTTCACTTCGGAGAATTTACCTGCGGTGAGACGCACGGTGCGGGGATTCTCGGTGACCACCTCCCAGCCCGCGGGCATGCTGGCGTGGTCCAGCTTGATGACAAAGTTGCTGCCGCGCTGCTCGTCGGGATAAGCCGCGCAGGCGATATGATAGCGGCCCTCGGCGTCGGTGGTGATGAGCCAACCCTGGGCGGTGACAACGCGGACATCGGCCAGGCCGGGCTCCCCGCGCTCCTGCACCCCGTTGGCGTTGCGGTCGTCAAACACCTTGCCCACGATATCGGAACATTCGAAGACCGGGTCAGGCGTTACCCGCACGTTGGCCTCCGCTATATTCGAAAGCTGCTCCTTCTCCCCTGCCGGACCGCCTCCGTCCCAGGCCCCGGCGCGGTTGACATACTCGCCGGTCTGTACGCCCGCCCCCACCACCAGCACCAGACGTATTTCAAGGGTCTGCTCGGGCAGCAAGGTCAGACCCTCCCAGTAGAGGGTGCGGCCTTCGCTTCGCGGCTCGGCGGCGAGACCGTCTACCGATCCCGTACCATCGCGATAGCGGAAGCCCGGGGGCAGCATGTCCCGCACCTCCACCTTCTCGATAGGAATGGCCACCGGATTGGTGACCGAAATTGTATAGGGCACCAGCTGCCCTACGCGCACGTTAACCAGGTGCGAAGTCTTGCTGACCAACAGCTCAATATCGGGTCCCTGAAGCACGAATATCACAGGCGTTGGATCGTTCTCGCGATTGGGGTCGGGTTCCTCTCCATTTTCAGAACTAGTCTCGGTAATAATAGCCCCCCCGGGCACTCCGGAGGTGGTGGCCCGGGCCTGGTTGAGCTGCGGCTCCTCGGGTATTTGGTTTGCGCCGAAGTCGATTTCAGCGGTGAAGGTAATCACGCACGATTCACCGGGCTGCAGGTGCTCGTCCCCTGCCAGAAAATTAGTCTGATCCACACCGTCGAAACCGGGGTCGGCCAGGGCCAGTTCTGTGCCCGTGCACTCGCTGACAACCGCCTCCCGGGCGAGGGAAATGGACTCAGCCGCGGGGAAGGTGTGCGTTAGATCATCGGAGATCTGCACGTTGGTGGCAGTCGCCGTCTCACTCCAGTTGACCACCTTGATGCGATAGGGAATCTGGAAGGCCCGGAGTCCGGTCTGAACCGGATCATCCGCCATCTTGGCGAGTTCCAGGTGCTGCGCTCCTATGGACACCTGCGTGGGAATGGATGCATCGATGTCGGGCTCCTGGCCGTCTACGCTCTCGTCGATGACCATAGAGCCATCTGGTGTGCGGGCAGTGGCGGTGGCGCTATTCAGGAAGGGTCCCCCCTCCTGGGGGAAGAAGCGCAATGTAAATTCCAAACGCGCGCGGGAGAAGTCAGGCAGCCCGTTCGGGAGGCTGCTCCGGGAGGCGTCCAGCAGCTCGCGCCCTCCCTCTGCACCCGTATAGGCACCTGAAGCGACGGGTGCCAGGGAGGCGCCGTTCAGTGGGTCGGCAACCACTGGGCCGCTCACAATACGGTATTCACCGGGTCCCGGCTCCCCGTCGGTGAACGTGCCGAATTCCGAAAGATCATCGGTCACCTGCACCATGTCGAGGAAGGTGGAGCCGAGGTTCTGCACGTGGAGATTGAAAGTAACGTCGTAGCGACCGTTCCCGAGACTCTCCAGGGCCGAGAGCTCCTTGGCCACTCCGATGGAAGGCACCAGCACGGAGGTAATATCGTCGTTATTCTTAGGATCACCATCACCGTCAGGATCGGGGTCCTCCCCATGGTTGGAGCGGTCGCCGGTGGGCAGCCCGCTCTCGGAACCCTTGCCCTCCGCCCAGGCATGGTTGACCAGCGACTGCACGTCCGGGGCAGGTATGAATTCCATGAGGAGTTCGATAGTGGCCGAACCGCCCACGCCCAGGCTACCTTCGGCAAGCAAGCGGTCGCCACTGCCGTTAAAACCGGGATTGGCCGTTAAACCGCTTGCGCTCAGCTCTTCCACACGGTATTCGCCGGGCTGGAGGCCGCCACCGGATACGCGGGGTTCACCGAAGCTGCCGCCGAAGGAGGTAGCGAGGGTATCGAATACCTCCACCCTGCTGAGGCCCTCCTCCCCGAAGTTCTCCACTCGGAAGGTGAAGCGAGTGCGGAAGCTGCCCGCTGCAGTCTGCTCCAGAAACTCCGACTCCTTGGCCAGTCCCACCAAGGGGATGCTCAGTACGGGGTTGCTTACCGAAGCGCTGTTGTTGTCCAGGTCGGGATCAACGATATCTTCCCGCGGGTAGGCCTCAACGGTATTCACGCCGGTTCCTTTGAAAGCGGTGACACGCGCAGTGACCGCTACCTCGTAGAAACCGTCCACTTCCAGCACAGGCAGGTCAGCCCCGGATACAAGTTCGGCGGCCGAGGGAGCATCGGTGCATCGGTTACCTGCGGCGCCTGTGCAGACCACGGAAATCAGTTCCAGTCCCTCGGGCGTGTCGGTAATGGTACCGGAGGCAAGGGCAACGGATGGACCTTTGTTGGTCACACGCATGGTGTAATCCACCTCGGTGGAGGTGAAGATGGTGCCCGGCTCGTTTGTTTTAACCACCGCCAGATCGGCCACCATGTCCCCACTCACACGGTCCTCCGACTCGTCAGGCGCCGCGTTGGCCGCTTGGTTGGTACTGGTGGCAATAGTGGAGCGGGCTTCAGATGTACCGGGACCAGGCTGAACGTAGGTGAAGGTGATGCTCCCGGTGCCGTCGCCTGAGGCGATCTCCTCGGCCGCGAGCTGGACGGGCATGCCGGTGAAGGTGACCTGACCCGATGTGGCGTCGTAGGAAAAGGAAGCGCCAGCCGGCAGGTTGCCGAAGGATACCTCCTTCAAATCTGCGAGCAGGGTGAACATATAGGTGATACCGGATCCGGTAGAGGGACCGTTGTTGCGATAGAGAAGAGTGCCTTCAACAGTCTCGCCGGCGTTGGCTGATTCCGGGAGCACCACCTCGGTGGTCACGTCGGCGACCAGTCCCTCGAGATCCGTGTCATCGGCATCGGGCAGTACGTTGGCGCCCTGGTCGGTGGAGGTTGCGATTTCGCTCTCCACTTCACTGGTACCAGCTGCCGGCTGGGTGTAGCTAACAGTGATTCCGCCCGTGCCGTCACCCGAGGCGATCTGTCCGGGGGTCAGCGAGGAGGACATCCCGGTGAGGGTGACGATCCCGGTAGAGACGTCATAGTCGGCAGCAGCCCCGCCGGGCAGATTGCCGAAGCTCACATCCTCCAGGTTTGCCAGCAGCGTCAGCGTATAGGTGACATCCGAGGCGGTGGAGGGGCCGTCGTTGCGAAACAGCACCGTGCCGTTGACAGTGGTGAGCGCATCGACCTCCACGGGAAAGTCCACTTCGGTGGTCACGTCCGCAATAAGGGTGCCGCCCAGTACAGTATCGTCGTCGTCCTGCGCCAGGTTAGCGCCCTGGTCGGTGACCGTGCTGATGGTGCTGGATACCTCGCTGGTGGCGTCTCCAGGCTGCGTAAAGCTGACGGTAATGTCGCT
Source organism: Balneolaceae bacterium (assembly GCA_034521445.1). NCBI lineage: Bacteria > Pseudomonadati > Balneolota > Balneolia > Balneolales > Balneolaceae > Balneolaceae bacterium. The sequence goes on from JAXHMM010000011.1 coordinate 142,905, forward strand.
GCTGCCGTCGCCGGAGGCGATTTCGGTGGAGGCGAGGGTGGAGGGCATGCCACTGAGGGTGACGTTTCCTGTGGAGGCGTCATAGCTGGCGGAGACTCCAACCGGCAGATTGCCGAAGCCCACGTCCTCCAGGTTGGGATCCAAAGTGAGGGTATAGCTGAGGCCGGTGGCTTCCGAGGGACCGTTGTTTCGGTAGCGTACCGTTCCGCTGACGGTCTGCCCAGCGTCCACTAATGCCGGGAAGTTGAGAGCAGTGGTCACGTCAGCCACAAAACCGCCGCCAGGACTGAACTGAGCCTCGTCGATCTCGAGGTTGGCACCCTGGTCGGTGGTGGTGCCGATTTCACTGTTAATGGTGCTAACAGCGGGACCGGGTTGGATGTAACTCAGCTCGATGCCGTTAGTGCCGTCGCCTGAGGCGATCTGCCCGATGGTCAGCGAAGCTGGCATACCGCTGAGGGTAATCACACCGGAGGCGTTGTTGTAGCTTGCCGAGGCGCCTCCCGGCAGGTTGGAGAAGGTAACAGCTCCCAGTGTATTCAGGCCCGCGTCCACCGAGAGCTGATAGCTCATACCGGAGGCGGTCGAGGGACCGGTGTTGCGGTAGACGACACGGCCGGTCACCGGTTGACCGGCATCCTCGTTGGCGGGAAAGCCGACCAGAGAGGTCGTCACATCAGCGATGAAATCACCGGAGACCGAGGCGTCGTCCATGTCCGGCTCATGGGTGCCCGGCTGCTGAGTGGCAGTGGCGATTTCCGATTCCACCTGGCTGGTCGCCGATCCAGGCTGGGTGTAGCTGAAGGTAATAGCGCTGGAGCCGTTGCCGGACGCGATCTGGTCGATGAGAAGACTGCCCGGCATACCGGTCAGGGTTACCGTGCCGGTGCCCGAATCGTAGGAGGCACCGGCACCGCCTGGCAGGTTGCCGAAGGAGACATTGGCCAGATCGGTGTCAAAAGAGAGGGTGTAGGTCACCCCGGAGGCCGTGGAGGGACCGTGGTTGGTATAGAGCAGCGTACCGTTGACGGTTTGCCCGGCGTCCACTTCGGCCGGCAGGGTGACGTCGGTCTCCACGTCGGCGATGAGCGTACCTCCCACGTTTGCCGTGGCGCTGTTGGGCAGGGCGTTGGCCCCCTCGCTGATGGTGGTAGCGATGGTGCTGCTGACGGAAGTACTCGCTTCTCCGTCCTGGGTATAGCTGACGGTGATTCCGCCGGGATCGCTGGCGGCGATTTCGCCCGCCTCCAGCTGATCAGGCATATTGGAGAGAGTGACCGTTCCGTCCCCGTCGTTGTAGTAGGCGGTGGCACCCACGGGGAGATTGCTGAAAATCACGTCCTCCAGCCCGGCGTCCAGGGTAAGAGAATAGGCCATGTTGTCTCCAATAGAAGGACCGTCATTCGACCAGGTCACCGTGCCGCTGACGGTCTGTCCGGCATCCACCGAAGCGGGGAAGGAAAGGGAGGTGGTCACGTCGGCCACCGGCGTCACATTTACCGGCGTGGGCACGTCGTTGTCGGTGGGATCGTCATCGGAGTCGGGATCGGGATTGGCCCCGTTTTGCGACTGGTCTGACGGCGTCTGTCCGGAGAGGTCGCCGGTACCATCGATGGAGGCCTGGTTCTCGTAGCCTCCGCCTGGCAGCGGGATAGGCGGCTGGAAACGAATGGAAAAGTTGACTTGGCAGTCATCGCCTGCCGCCAGGCTGCTGATGGAGCCCACGACCGGATCACCGTCCCCCGTAAAGGAGGCATTCACCGATCCGCCGGTGCAGCTGCCCTGAAAAGATGGGGCCGACTGGACGGTGTAGTCGCCGACATCGAGGGAGGCCCCTCCCCCGCCGGCCACGTAGGCACCCAGGGCCGGGACCGGACCCGCCACCTGGTCGGAGAAAGTGATTCCGGTGAGGGCCTCCAGGCTGAAATTCTCGATGGCCAGACGGAAGTCAACCGTAAAAGTGCCGTCGTTGTTGAGGGTTGGTGTACCTACTACCCGCTTGGCAATGCCCAGACGCGCCTGCGGCACGTAGGCGAAGAGATAGTTCGTGCCGGTATCGGTATCGCCGAGGACGATGCCCGAGATTTGACTTGAAGTGGAGGCATCCCCGCCCCGGTCGCCCGCCGATTGCTGTCCCACCGTCAGGTGGTCTTCCGAAGCGGCACCTCGGGTGACCGTGTAGCCGGAACCGTCGCTCTCCGGCAGGTCCTCGAAGCTGAAATTTCCAGAGCCGTCGGTGTTTACGTTTTCGCTGATCGGTGCCCCGTCGAAGGCGTTGCCTGCCAGGGTCATCGTCACGCCTGAGATGCCGGTGTCGCCGGCGTCCACAGAGCCGTCGTCATCAAAATCGCGATAAACTCTTCCTGAAAGGCTGGAGCCCGTGATGGTGACCGTCCCGGTCACCGAGTTGTCGGAAGGATCTACGTCCTGGGAGAAGGTGGTCAGGGAGGCTGTGTTGTTGATATCACCCCCTGAAGGCACCTCGTTGACCTGCACTGGGATGGTGATCTCGATTTCGGAATCCTCGTCCACCGTTCCCAGCTCGCACTGGAAGGAGCCGTCGCCTGCACTGCCGGTACAGGTTGTGAACTCCGCGCCGCCGGCGATTACGTTGACGGTAGGTGTGCCCGTAAGCTCCATGGTGGCGGGCAGGTTGTCGCTCACCACGACGGTGTCAGCCTCGGCCAGGCCCGGGGCGTCGCGGTTAACCAGGGTGAGCACCCAGTTGAAGTGCCGGCGTACAGCCTCGGGGTTGGGTGATGGGACCTTGCTCTGCAGTTCCAGGTCCACCCGCGTCCGTACGGTGGTGTTCTCGGAAGCGGTATTGTTATTGATCTGAGAATCGTAGCCGGCGTTGGTTTCGTCAGACTCAACCTCCACCTCATTGGTGTAGACACCCTTGTTTTCCGCCAGCACGGTCACCTCCAGGGTCTCGCTGTCGCCGGCGGGTATGCGGTCGATTTCGCAAATGAGTTGCCCGCCGAAGGTCCCCACGGCCGGCGTGCTGGTGCAGGTACCGTCGCTGATGGTGTAGCTCACGTAGCTGAGTCCCCCGGCGGGAAGGTCTTCCGTAATCACCACGTTTTCAGCGTCGGAGGGACCCACATTGTTAAGAATGATCTCGTAGGTCATGTTGTTGTCTACCGTCACCGGATCGGTACCGTCATTCTTGTTAATCAACAGGTCAAGAGAGGGCTCCTCCACGTAGGCGTCAATGCTGGTAGAGTTGTTGGAGGGATCGGCGCCACTTGGTTCGGTAGTGGTCGTTGAAACCGTGGCATTGTTGGTGATGGTAGTACCGAAGGTGGCGAAGACGGGCTTGACGGTAATGGTGACCGTCTGCTGGGCGTCGCGGTTAATGTTGCCCAAATTGCACTCCACCGTCTTATTGCCGGCAGTGGTCACCACATCTGCACCGGGCGTGGTGCTGCAGCTGCCCGATGAGGGAGTAGCTGAAATGAAGAGCACGTCTTCGGGCAGCGTGTCGTCGATGGTCACATTGTCGGCACGGCTGGGGCCGTTGTTCTCGGCCGTCACTACGTACACCAGCTCCTGTCCCGCAGGTACGGGATCGGGTGTGGCGGTCTTGGTGATCCCCACATCGGCCCGAGCATTCACCGTACTGGTGACGTCGTTCTCGTTATTGTCCAGGTCACCGTCCGCCGTTACACTGGAAATGATCTCCGCAGTGTTGGTACGGCTGCCGGTAGTAGCCCGGCTGGGACGCACCTCCACTTCGACGGTAGGACAGTCGTTGCCCTGCGTGCAGACGGGGAATTCGGTGACGGTACAAGTCAGTCGCCGGCTGTAGGAACCCGTGGAGGTGGTAGAGCAGCTCATGTCGCCGGGATCGACCACCCCGTAGGAGGTGATATTGTGTCCCACGTAGCCCTCACTGGCCCCGGTATTGTTATTGATAAGGGAGGTCAGGTTGTCGGTCATCGTGACCGACTCAGAGGCGTCTGCCCCATTGTTCACCAGTTCGATCTCGTAGGAAAGCACCTCGCCTGCCGCCACGGGATCGGGGCCATTCACTGTCTTGATAATCGAAAGGTCCGCCGCATCGGGGTTGCTGCTTGAACTCACCGAATAACTGGCATCGTTGTTGGAAGGATTGGTGTCGCTAACGTTGGGATTGGTGGTGGTAAGGTCGGCAGTGTTGTTCACCGAACCGGCCGCATTGGCCACCGCCTGAAGCACAAGATTGGGGGTGTTGGAGTTGGCCGACAGCGGAGAACCGGAAGTGTAAGTACGTTCGCACGACAGGTTTTGTCCCCCGGCAATGGGCAGGCTTCCGCTGCCGGGCGTGCAGCTCCAGCCGTTCAGGGTGAAGCCGGTGATTTCGATGTTGGCAGGAAGAGCGTCGGTAATCTCGAGGGTCCCGTAAAATTCTTCCGGACCGTTGTTGCGAGCGCGCAATGTGAACTCGAACTGCTGGCCAATCACTACCAAGGCGGGATTAGGGCCCGTTTTGGTGAGCGAAAGGTCGGCATAAGGGTCCTGCAGGGTCGCTCCGCCGTCATCGTCTGAGTTGTTGCTCATGTCGGGGTCGAAGGGATTGTCCGAGGTGATGGTCGCCGTGTTCGTGACGCCAACGCCCGAGCTGGTCACCTCCACCGGGATGGTGATGGTGCCGAGCGACTGGCTCTCCCCGGGCGAGCTCCCTGAATTCTGGGTGCAGGTAACCGTCTGCCCGGATAGGGAGCAGTTCCAGCCGTTCTGGGTGGTGGCGAAGCTGCCCGAATTGATGGTGTAGTTGGCCGGCACCACGTCCTCCACCTCCAGTAAAAAGGGTACATCGCCGGTGTAGTTGGGAGCTAACACAAAATTAAAGGTATCGCCTACAAAGTAGGGAGCACTCTGGCTGCGAGATTTCGTGATGGCCACGTCGCTTCCGGCCGTAACGGAAGTGTCGAAGGTATCGGTGTTGTTGCCGGACTCCGGGTCCTGGGCAGCGGGCGGGGAATCGGTGATTTGAACGGAGGCCGAGTTCGTGATAGTGGAGCCGGAACTCACGGTAATCTGTGCTTCGATAGGGGCCACCGAGACGCTGCCTCCCGAGGCGATTGAGCCGCCTATGGAGCAGGTGATGGTGCCTCCGGCCTGCGAACAGCCAGCCGGCAGGCCGCCGGTAATACTAAGTCCGGTGGGAATGGGATATTGCACCTGGACGCCCGAGGCGGGATCCGGTCCCGCGTTTCCAACGGTTATGGTGTAGAAGACCTCAGCACCGGAGGCGGCGGTTGAGGAGCCGGAAATGGTAATGGAGAGGTTGGCGCCGGAGATCACCGTTGTAGTAGCGGTATGGGTATTGTTGGCCGTATCGGGGTCATTCTGGTCGCCCGACACCTCGAAATCGACATCCTCTGTCCCCGATGCGGTGGTTTCCAGGAAGAGATCAAATTCCAGGACACTATTGGTCGCTATGCTGGAAATCGAGCAGGTCACAGTACCCGGCCCCGATCCCCCCACGGTCATACCGCTGCAGGTAAGTCCACCGGGGCCCGTAAAGCCGCCATAGTTCATGTCCGCAGGCACGCTGACAGTAAGCTCCACGCCGGTGGCGGTATTGGTCACATCGTCGTTGGTGATGCGCACGCTATAGGTTACCGTCCCACCTGCTGCCACCGGGTCGGGAGCGTCCGTCACATTGAGCACCAGGTCCACATTTTGAGCTGTCGCCACGCGGGGCATGCCCAGGCCTGCAGCCAGCAAAACAATCAACAGGAGCAACCTGCCAGCATTGCGGAGCTGTCCCCCAATCAGGGGACGGTGACCCGCGTGGCCGCGGTAGTCAACCGCCGCGGCGGGTAGGGGAGAAAAGCGGTAAAGAAAGGAAGCAAAGGTTTTCATGCGGTCAGGGAATAGGCCATCAGGTATGTCGTGAACCGAGAATTTCCGGAAGCGATGACGGAAAGGCGGGGCACATCTCCCTGCAGGGCCAAAAACCTGACCGAGGGACGCCGGTCAACCAAACCGGCACGTGGGCTCTACTGAGCATGCCGTAAACGCCAAAACCGTTTTCACTCCTTAAATTATGATAGGAAGATAAACGCCGGGAGGGAAAATGGACGTAGTATTGCTTGTAAACTGGTGTCGTATTTCATGGAATATGGTGTAGTAGAAATACGACAGGAGAAGCCTTAGGAGTGGCTCAGTTACCTACAAAACCCACTAGTGATCTACCCTGATCAGCTGGCCTGGCTCAGATTGTAGATGCGGTAAATCTCGGAGAGTTCGATGAGATTGGAAATGGAGAGCTTGTCAAAAATGCGCTTCTTGTAGGTACTGGTAGTGGTAACGTGGATGTGAAGCTCGTCGGAAATGTCCTTTACTCCCCTGCCTCTGACCAGCATGCCGGCGACCTCAAGCTCACGGTCAGTCAGGCTTTGGATGGGATGGTCCGGGATATTGCCGTCAAGGGACTTGCGCACCATCAGGTCTTTGATCTCCGGGCTGATGTAGCGTCCCGTTTCTATCATCTGTCGAATAGCGCCGATAATCTCCTGTGTGGTGGAATCTTTGGTGAGGTAGCCGTCCGCACCCGCCCTTAGGTAACGGATGGCGTAGAGAGGGTCGGTGAGCGCAGAAAAAATGAGCACGCGGGTGCTGTCGCCACTGCCTTCCAGCAGGTCGATCACCAGTCCCGGACGGTTGCCCGGCATATCCAGGTCTAACACGATCAGGAAAAAATCGTGCTCTTTCATAAGCTCTTCAACCCTGCAGTAGTCGCCTGCCTCAATCAGCTGGGCGTCGGGCAGTATATTGCGTATGTATTCGCGTACGACAACCCGGATAATGCTATGGTCATCGGCCAACAGTATCTTGTGTGAATTCATGAGGTGTCACTCCTTGTGTAAAGTACCGCAGATCCCGGACTTGGGTCCTGCTCTCACCGACGAATATGATTAATGTATGGCAGGAGAACCTTCCATTGTCAACCACTCGCATCAAATCAACCGGCAACGTCCTCGTACCGGATTCAGCCACTCACAGGCATCAAACTATTGGCAAGCATGGGATTTTGCAAGGCCACAAACCTTAAAATGCTGTAATATAACCCTGTTGTACTGTCCATGGCCCTGCTGCTCATTTACGTGCTGTTGAGCGGCGTGGTACAGAACATGCCATACCAGATTGACTACCACACCGGATCGTCGGGCTCCCGCTCGGAGGGCTTGGGGAAACGCATGGCTTTGGAATCGGGGCGGATGGGCCTGCCGCGTGCCCTTGCGTAGACGTAGGTGAACTCGGCCCCCACCAGTACGATCACGGCGGAGTAGTAGATCCAAACCAGCATGACCACCAGCGAACCCGCAGCCCCGTAGATGGAGCCGAAGACGCTGTTGCCCAGGTAGAAGCCGATGAGAAATTTTCCGGCGGAAAACAACAGGGCGGTCAGGAAGGCTCCCGTCCAGACATCGCGCCAGGCCACCTCCGCGTCGGGCAGCACACGAAAGGTCACCGCGAATATAAGGGCAATCACTCCCAGGGATAGGGCCTGGTTGACGCCCGACAGGAGAATCCACGAAGCCCCGGACAGCCATTCCACAACCAGCTCGCGGAAGAGGGCCAGGAAAGTGTCCAACAGCAGGGAGACCAGCAGCAGGAAGCCCATGCCGATGACCATGGCCAGGGAGAGCAGGCGGTCCACCACGTATTTAAACAGGTTGGTGTCGGGCCGCAGTCGAATGCCCCATAGGGTGTTGAGGGTATGCTGAAGTGTGACGATCACGGTCGTGGCGCTGAACAGCAGGATGGCGATGCCGGCGAGCTCGGCGGCCAGGCTGCCGCCGTAGGCACCTGCGTTGGCCAGGATGGACTGGATGGTGCCCGCGCTTTCGGGTCCCAGAAGCCGGCCCGCCTGGTCCAGCAGGGACTGCCGCACGGCCGCGTCGTCGTAGAGCGATCCCGCCACCGACATGGTAATAATGATAATGGCCGGCAGCGAAAAGATGACATAGAAGGCAATGGAGGCGCTCCAGGTCCACGGATCGTCGTTCCAGAACTCCAGGGCCGTTTCCTTGAGAATTTTCCAGTAGCTCATGACTCCTTGCTTTTTGGGCGTCGCCGACAGCGGACAAGGTACCAATTTTTCGCCATCCAGACGTACCGCCTGCTGTTTGCAACGGAATTCGTTCGGGCCGGCACGTGTCTTACTTGGTCGCGCCGACAGCATGCGCACCTGGCAGGCCCGGACCGACGCCTACAGCCTGAGCGTAATCGCCGAGCCTCTCCCCTGCACCGATTCCATGAACGGCATGCAATTCCCCGCCACCGTGACGGTCATCCTGGACGGGCACGCCTACCATGGCTGCGGACGCGACCTGTAGGCTTCGAGACCCCTTCCTATTCTCCCTGTATTTAAGCCCTGCGACTTAAATAATCCATGTTAAGTCGCAGGGCTTAAATCGATCATATAACGCCACTTGTGCGCTGCTGTAGTGCTTATGTCCCTCCTTGAAGCGCTGGGTATAATTAAGTACTATTGGTCTAACATTTCATGTGGACCCATAAAGGCAAGTTTGTGAACCGCATATCTCTGGTCATTCCGGGACTTTTCCTGCTTCTCCTTTTCGGCGGCTGCAGCCAGGAACGCACGGCATCGGAAGGCGGCGTGGAGAAGCTGGACCTGCGCTTCGAGCAGGCGTTTGTCATCGGCGACACCACCATGCAGGCCGATACCCTTCGCATCCCCTCTCCCGGAGAGATTGTCACCGGTCCAGGTGGACGCATTCACATCGCGGATTCCAAACTGAACACCATCCAGGTATACGATCAGAACGGGCAATTCCTTCATTCCATCGGGGGACCCGGAAGCGGGCCGGGCGAATTTGAGAGTATTTCCGCCATGAACATAAATTCCAGGGGTGAGCTGGTGGTTGCGGACGCCCCGGCGGCCCGCATCAGTTTCTTTTCCCGGGAGGGTTCCCTGATCACCGAACTCGCCCCATCGCAGGAGGACCTTATCTGGCCTGCGCAAATGGAGTTCGTGTCGGGCAACCGCTTCCTTATCCTGAACAAGCTTTACCCCAATGCGCGGCCCGAGCCCTCGGTGCAGCAAGCCTACCTCCACCTGTACAGCGCGCGCTACGACCAGCGCCTGCAGTCCTTCGCGCCCGTTGAATCCGTGCTGCAGCGTAACATCCCCTACATGCTCCACGCCACCCGCACCTTCCATCGGGGTCACATGGTCTCGGACGGAAACCGCACCGCCTGGTACGTGCCGGGCATCTACGAGGGACGCATTCTGCAGTACGCCGAAAGCGACACCGGGTGGAGCTGGAAGCGGACGCTGAGGGGACGTCTCTCGGCGGATGAGGCCATCGAAGCAGACTCCGATTCCGAATATGCCGGGAGCATCTCCCGCTACGACGAGGAGGGTATGAAGACCTACACGGCCTACGTGAAGAGCCACAGCCTGGGACTGTTTCGCCTGGACGACGGCAGGCTGGTGCATTTCAGCTCCCAGGTGGCCGACACCGTCCGCCGTCTGCAGGTGGAGGTATTCGACAAGCAGGGCAGGCTGCAGGGCATCGGGACACTTCCCCGCTTCCGACTGTCGCTGTCGGAGAACAACGCGCCTCTCACTTTTGCCTGGATGGACGACCGCCGGCGCTTCTATGTGATCGACGAAAGGGAGGTTCCCGTGGTTCGCGTGGGGACGGTAGTGGGACTGTAATTAGCCGGCCCACACTTTTTTCCATTCGCGCGCAGACGCAAATCCGTGTTTACAGCGCGCTCTATATCCAAATCTTCGTTTCCGTGACCCCGGCGCATTTCGGTCATAAGAATGTGTGTAACTATGTGGAAAACTTGTGGGAAAGTAGGTGATTTTTTCCTTGACCCGGGTCCCGTATTTATGCTAATTACTGGTGAACACAGTCGACGAGAATGCCACGGCAGGATCGTCGGCGAGGTCGGAAAATCACCCGCGGCCTCCGTTGAGATCACCCTTTCCCACCGAAAGCGATTTCAATTGTGTTCCGGTTCTTTTTTTATTTTCGGCCTTTTTTGCGCGCACACCCTCCCTCCTGGTGGCCCTCTTCCAAAGCCTCCATCCTCAATGTGGATAACTCCGCAACCCTCCCCGTCCAGGCAGCAGGACCACGCCCGCCGGCGACGTCAGTAAACGATAAGCACGGGCGGCGAATTGCCTACGGCAAAGGTGTCGGCGTTCACGACGTAAACCTGGTATTCCAGGGAATCGCGGGGCGCATTCTCCCTGACGGTCACCCGAAGCCAGTCGTTCCGGTTAACGTGAGCGCTGTCGTTCTGGAAGGTGCCGCTTTCGAAGGTGAAGTAGTCGTTCACATCCCGGCTAAAGCGGAAATCCATCGCCGAACCCGCCGCACGCCAGTTGATGCTGTCGCCGGCCCGAACGCGAAGGTGTCCCCGGTTTACTCCGCCGGCATCCCATACACGCCACAGGCGGTCGTTGCCCCGCTGCTGCACATGCAGGTTCCAGGTTCGCATCTCCCCCTCCTCCTCCCCGGCGGATCCGTTGCCGCTAAAGGGGTCGATCTTCAGTACCACCCATGCGGCGGCGGCCAGCAGGATGAAGAGTGCGATAATGATAATGGGCTTACGTTTCATCGGTTGGTTGGATTGATTTACGGTTGCGCCCGCCCGTTGGGGGAGCGTTCAAGTGCCTGTGTTAAACTGAGTGAATCAGATCGTTTCTTTTAATGCCTGTGAATGTCCGTCAGCGGTCCTCTTCCGCGAGCAGTTGCTCCTTCAGGTTGCCATAGGCCGGGTCGGCCACCAGCTCGCGGAACTCCGGCTGGGATTCGATGTCGGGCAGCATGGAGGGCTGTATCCACTCCAGGGCTTCATCGCGCATGCCCGATTTCTCGTAGACAAATACAGCCCGGTGCCGGACCCGCACGTTTTGCGGGGTGAGGGCGGTGGCCTTGCGAATCCACGACAGCGCGCGGGCCGTGTCAGCCAGGTCGGCATAATAGCCGCCCAGGTCGGCCATCACCTGCGCGTCTCCTGGGTTTACCTGCAGCTGCTCTTCGGCCCTGCGGATGGCCTGGCGATACGCCTCCTGTGATTTCTCCTCCTCTCCGCTCCAGTGGTAGGCGGCAGCGAGATTGGCCCAGATGTCGTAGCGGTCGCCCAGGTCCTCCAGCACCACTTCATATTGGGCAGCTGCCTCGGCGTAGAGGCCGTCCCAATAGTAGAACCCCGCCAGGTTGTTGGCGGTAAGCGGATTGGGCTCCAGTTCCAGGGAGTGTTCCATCATCTGCCGCGCAAGTTCGCCCTGGCCGTCATAGTAGTAGGCAACGCCCAGGTTGGACCAGGCGGTGGCATTCTGCGGGGTGAGCCGGGTTACCTGCCGGAACTGCTCGACGGCGTCGCCGTAGCGGCCCTTGCCCAGGAAATGAATGCCCAGGTCCTTGTAGCCCTCCCAGTAGTCGGGCTTCAGCTCGATGGCCCGCCGGTAGGTGTCCACGGCCTTGTCCGGCTGGCCCTGGGCGTCGTACACGCGGGCCAGTCCACGGTATGCGGCGTGGTAGCGCGGATCCATCTCCAGGGCGCGGGTGAAATGCATGATGGCCTGCACATGGTCGCCGGTGCCCGCGCTGAGCCGGCCCTTCAGCTCCTGCACACGGGGAAGCTCCTCCCCGCGCAGGAGGGCCTCGTCGAGGGCACGCTTCGCCTGTTCCAGGTAGCTGGCGCTGCGGGTCGTTTCGTACTTGCGCCAGCTCGCCTCCCCTATGCCCGCATAGGCGAGGGCGAAACCGGTGTCGGCCGCCACCGCCTCCCGGAAGAGCCGGATGGCGCTGTCGAGGCTGTCCTGGCTGGCGTAATGCTGCAGGCTGGCCATGCCCTTGAGATACCATTCGTAGGCCTGCGGGTTGGAGGGAGCCCCCTCCTGCAGCATCCGGGTCATGCGGGAGTCCACATCGATCTGCATCATACTCAGCATGGCGCGCACGCCGCCCTGCTCGAGGGCGGCCAGGTCGCCCCGGTGTACCGTCACCTGTTCGCTGTCCAGCCGCCGCACCTGGTCGGCGTCCACCAGCTCCATGATAAGCCGGAGGGAGTCGCCCACCTCCTGCACGGTGGAAAGCACCGCCAGGTTCACCCCGAAGCGGCGGTTGGCCTGGGCGGCGGTCTGAATGCGCTCGCGGCGCAGCTCGCTGGCCGGAGCCACCCAGTAGGAGGGATCGAACTGCTCCAGTTCGGAAAGACGGTAGGAGAGGGTTTCCGCCAGCCCGTCGCAAATGGCCTGGACGCCGGTATCGCCCCCGATGGATTCGATGGGCAGCACCGCCAGGTACTTCCTTCCCGGTACGCCCTGACTTCCGGACCAGGGGACCAGCCAGAAGGCCAGCGCCAGCAGCAGTACGACCGACAGGAAAGCTGCGGCCCGCCTTCGGATGCCGAGCCGTGCGACCGCTCCCGCGCGCCCCGTGCGGCCTCCTCTGCCGCGGCCCGGTGCCCCCGAAGCCTCCGCCCCCTCCTCCAGGTCGCTTATCACGGCCTCCATATCGGGGTAACGCTTCTCGCGGTCCTTTACCAGGCATCCTGCGATCACGGTCTCCACGCCGTCAGGAAGATGGCCGCCGGAGGCCTCCAGGGGTTCAGGCTCCTCCTCGGCGATGGCGTACATCAGGGCGGGGTCGTAGGCGCCCCGGAAGGGCAGCCGGCCCGAAAACAGCTCGTACAAAACCACGCCGTACGACCATATGTCGGAGCGTGGGTCCAGATCGTAGCCCGCCAGCTGTTCGGGCGACATGTAGGCGGTAGTTCCCAGGGTGGATCCGGGCCGGGTGATGTGCTCGGACCCCTGCATGCGGGCCAGCCCGAAGTCCATCACCTTCACGCGTCCCCCGTTGTCGAGCATGATATTGCTCGACTTGATGTCGCGGTGGATGATACCCTTTTCGTGGGCCGCCTGCAGGGCACGGGCGATCTGCAGGGCCACCTCCGCCCTGCGCTCCATCGTCAGCTCCTCCCCGGCGATCACCTCCCTCAGCTCCTTTCCCTCCACGTACTCCATGACAATAAAGAGCTCCTCCTCCGTCTCCTCGATGGAATAGACCTGGGCGATGTGCGGATGGTTGAGGCGGGCGGCCGACTGGGCCTCTATGCGAAAACGCCGGCGCTCCTCGTCGTTGCCGGAAATGTAGCGGGGCAGGAATTTCAGGGCCACGCGGCGGTCCAGGCGGGTATCCCGGGCCAGGTAGACCACACCCATGCCACCTTCCCCAAGCTTTTCCATAATATCGAAGTGCAGAACTGAATCGGGCATGACTCCCCACCTCGGATCGAATTCGGGCGGCTGTCCCTCTCAGCCCATCCGCGCCGCCGTTGGTATGCTAATTAATAAATTTATACATAAAAGAATAATTTTCAGTAGTATTTCTATAGAAGAAGCATGGCATGACGTGTTTTTTATACGCAACGTCCTGCGCCGCAAGTATTAACACCACCTGAGCTTACCATTATGAAGGAGAACGACTCTCTGGCCCGGGAAAACAGGCAGCTTCAGCTGGCCGTGAACGAACTGTCGGTGCTGAACGAGGTGGCCACGGCCATCTCCTCCACCCAGCCCGTGGAGGGGGTCATCGAGGAGATCGTCCGGCGCTGCATCCGCCACCTGCGCGTGGAGGAGGGTGTGGTGAGCCTGCTGGCGGCCGAGGACGGCCAGGCCGGCGATAAACAGGCGGGAGCTGCTGGCAAGGCCGGCGCGGACGCTCCGCAGTTCCAGACCATGGTCCGAAGCCGGGCCTCCTCCTCCGAAAAAATCCCCCTTCGGCTGGATACCCGCCTGGCGGGCTGGATGATGAAGAACCGCGCCGTCCTGCTGAGCAACGACATCCGTGATGACGAGCGCTTCCGCTTTCTCGATTCCGGCGACTTCCGCTACTCCTCCCTGCTGTGCACCCCCCTTATGATCAAGGGTAAGCTGACCGGCTACCTGGCCGTGTTCAACAAGAAAGATTCCGGCGGTTTCAGCGAGGAGGACAAACGCCTGCTCTCCATCATCGCCTCCCAGTCGGCCCAGGTGATCGAGAATGCCCGCCTCTACGAAGAGGAGAAGGCGCTGATCGCCCTTCAGGAGGAAATGCGCATGGCGAGGGAGATCCAGCTTAACCTGCTGCCCAAACACACCCCCGAGCTGCCGGGCTACGAGCTGTTCGCCGTCAACCTGCCTGCCCGTTCGGTGGGAGGCGATTACTACGATTTCGTCCGTCCCGCGTCGGGCGGAACAGGCTTCTGCGTGGGCGACATCACCGGCAAGGGCATGCCCGCGGCCATGCTCATGGCCAACCTGCAGGCCACCTTCCGCAGCCAGGCCATGGGCGCCGGCGACTGCCGCCTCTGCCTGACCGGCACCAACCGGCTGCTCTGCCGCAGCACCGAGCCCTCCAAGTTCGCCACCCTCTTCTACGGGGTGCTCCGGCCGGAAGAGGGGGTCATCGACTACGCAAACGGGGGACACGACGCGGCCCTGCTCTTCCGGGGCGGAGACGAGCCGGAGCGCCTGGAGGCCACCGGACTCCTGCTGGGCGTGGTGGAGGAGACGGACTACGAAGGCGGGAGGGTGAACATGGATCCCGGGGATTGGCTGCTGCTCTACACCGACGGCATTACCGAGGCCATGAACGTCGCCCAGGAGGAGTTCGGCCTGGATCGGCTTATTGATCTGGGCCGCTCGCTGGCGGACGTCCCGGCCGAGAAGGCGGGGCGCGCCATCCTCGAGGCCGTGCGCACCCACGCGGGGTCCAACTCCCAAAGCGACGACATCACCCTGATGGTGATCCGCAGGACCGCCTGACCCTCTCCTACTGCCCGCGGATGCTCTCCACGAGATTCATGCGCGCCGATGACCTCGCCCACCTAGGGCTGTCCGCTGGTGTACAAAAAGTGTACGCTGCCGTACAGATATGGGGTCCAATCCGGGCTCAAGGGAGGCAGGCGGGGATGGCACGTTCTTTGTACTATGCATAGGTCAAGTCTTTACCTTGCACCGGAACGGAAATCACGCCATCGTACCCATGCTCTGGAACCACATCAAGATCTCGCTGCGCAACATCCGACGCCACAAGCTCTTTTCGGCTGTCAACGTTATCAGCCTCACGCTGAGCTTCACCATCTGCCTGGCGGTGCTGATGGTGGTTAAGAATCAGCTCGATTTCGACGCCTTCCATCCGAATGCAGACCGCACCTACCGGGTAATCACGGAGACCACCCGTGACCAGGGTCCCGCCGAACGTTACGCCACCGCACCCCTGCCGTTGACTGAACGGTTGCAGGACAACCTTCCCTCCATCGAGCACACGGTACGTATTCTGGGACAGGATATACACTACGGGGTGCTGGCCAACGGCAGAAAGCTCTCTGGCGTGCGCGCATTCAGCGAGCCCTCATTTTTCAAGGTATTCGGCTTCGGGCTGCGTCACGGCCATCCCGGCACGGCCCTGGCTGAGCCCCGGTCGGTAGTGCTCACGCCCGAAACAGCCCGCCGTTTCTTCGGAGATGGGAACCCTGTGGGCGAGACCTTTGATATCGACGGCTCCGACGTTTATACGGTAACGGGCGTGCTGGAGCGCAGTCTGGAGCATTCCCATCTCTCCTTCGATTTCCTGGTCTCCCTGAACACCCTTACCGCCGGGGGCCGGGAGAACGTACTGGACAATTGGCAGAACCTCTCCAGCGCCAGGGTTTACGTGCAACTCGCTCACGGCACCGGCGCCTCGCGGCTGGAGCAGGCGCTCGCCCCCCTGGCTGAAGAGGTTAACCGCAACCAGCAGCTTCCCGAAGGGATTACCGCCTATGGATTCACTTCCCAGGGCCTGACGGACATCACACCGGGGCAGAATCTCCAAAATGAGATGACCTACGGCAAAATACGCTCCTCCTCCGAGCTGCTCATCCTCTTCGGCATCGCCATGGTGCTCCTGCTTATGGCCTGCTTCAACTACACCAACCTCTCCATCGCACAGGCACTGCGGCGTTCCCTGGAAGTGGGGATCTACAAACTCTTCGGTGCCCGTCGGCGTCAGATCGTCGGCCAGTTCGTGGTGCAGGCCATCCTCATCGCAGCAGCCTCCCTCATCTTCGCCTACGCCCTTCTGCCGTTCGTGCCCCTGCCCAACACCCTGGCCGGGGAGATCCGTTCGGTGATCTTCGACGCCAGACTCCTTGCCTGGATGGCCCTCTTCTCCGTGGTGGCCGGCCTGCTGGCCGGTGGACTCCCCGCCTGGATGCTTTCCGCCATGCAGCCGGTCAAGGTACTGAAAGGACTCAGGGGCATGAACCTGATGAAGGGTATCAGCCTGCGCAAATTCCTGGTCACCCTTCAGTTTGCCATCTCCATCGTACTGCTCATCACTGCCTCTGTGGTCTACCAACAGTCGCAGTTCGCCGCCACAACCGACTACGGCTTCCGCCAGGAGAATATTTACAATCTCAGCCTGCAGAATGAGGTGGATCCACAACTCATGAAAGATGAGCTGACATCTATACCAGGTGTGGAAATGGTCTCCTCCATATCCCGCCCCTTCGGTCTTATGTCCAGTCCCGAGTCCTTCTACCTCGATCCTGAAGGCGAGGGCATTCACGGGGACATGTTTCCGGTGGACCGACACGCGGTGCCCAATCTGGAGCTCGAGCTGGTGGCGGGACAAAACTTCACGTTGGAGATGGAACAGGCTCCGGGCAACCACGTACTGGTCAACGAGCATTTCCTGACCGTGACCGAATGGGAGACGCCGGCCGAGGCGTTGGGCGAGACCATCTACTGGAGGGAACAGGAGCTGGAGATCCTGGGCGTGGTCAAAGACTTCAACTACCGCAGCGTCGAAATGCCCATACGTCCCCTGATCCTGCCCCACCTTCCCGGCTGGGCCCGCCACCTGCAGGTTCGCGTAACCGATGGCATGGGAGAGACCGTCGCAGCCCGGGTAGAGGAGGCCTGGAACCGGGTCGCTCCTCAGCTTCCCCTCGACTACCGTCCCTTCAGCAGAGATATCTACCGTTTCCACGCTAACGAACAGACCGTCGCATCCCTGGGATACTACGCTCTAATTGCCCTCTCCATTGCCTGCCTGGGACTGCTGGGCATGGTAACCTACACCGTGCAAGTGCGTACGCGTGAGGTGGGCATCCGTAAGGTGCTGGGTGCTGGAATGGGGAGCGTGCTGGGCCTGCTCTCCCGCGAATTCGTCCTGCTGCTGGCCATCGCCACAGGTATAGGACTACCGGCGGGCTACTGGCTGGGGCAACTCTACCTAAACAACTTCGCCTACCATATCAGCATCGGATTCGGCATCTTATTTACAGGTTTTGCCGTAATGGCCGGGCTCGGCCTGCTGGCCATCGGCTGGCAGACCTGGCAGGTGGCCCGGCGCAACCCCGTGGAAGCCATCCGCTCTGAGTAGTTTTTTCCGGACTCCTATCCGGCCTGAACCATCATCGACCATAAATTCCCTCTACCCCATGCTCTGGAACCACATCAAGATCTCGCTGCGCAACATCCGACGCCACAAGCTCTTTTCGGCCATCAACATCCTCAGCCTCACGCTGAGCCTCACCATTTGCCTGGCTGCGCTGATGGTCATCAAGCGCCAGTACGACCTCGACCGGCACCATCCCGATCCCGACCTCACCTACCGCGTGACCACCGACTTTCAGTACGAAAACGGGGCCTCCACATCCTACGCCACCTCGCCCCTGGAGATCGGCGACGCCCTGGAGCGCGACTATGCTTTCGTGGAATCGGTGGTGCAGGTGCACAACCGATTCAATCGCTACGGGCTGGCCAACGGCAAAAAGCTGGGCATAAGAGGCAACTTTGTCTCCTCCAACCTTTTCGAAGAGTTCGGCATCGGCCTGCGGCAGGGCAGCGTGGTCTCCGCCTTGACCCGGCCCCGCACGGCGGTGCTCACGCCGGAGGCCGCCCGACGCTATTTCGGCGACCGAAGTCCCATGGGCGAAACCCTCACCCTGGAGGGATGGGGCGAGTTTACGGTCACGGGCGTGCTTGACGCGGAGCGCCTGCAGCAGTCCCACCTGAGCCTCGGCGGAGTGCTGGTGTCCCTCGAAAGCCTCCCCGTGCTGCAGCAGACCGGCGCCATTTCTTCCGCCGACGCGGCCGACCCCGGACGCAGCTGGACCTACCTGAAGCTGGAGCAGTCCTCCGACCGGCAGGCACTCGAAGAGGCTCTGCCTTCCCTATCGGAGCGCTTCACCGCCGGACAGGAACTGCCCGAAGAGGTGGCCTCCTATCGCTTCCGGGCGCAGGCGCTGGGTGATATCACTATGGGACCCCCCATCCTGCGCAGCGAAATCGGTGCGGGCAAGGTGCGTTCGTCGGAGGAGCTGGCGGTATGGGGACTTGTGGCCTTTGTCATTCTTTTCATGGCCTGCTTCAACTACACCAACCTCTCCGTCGCCCGGGCCCTGAAACGGGCGCGCGAGGTGGGCGTCTACAAGGTGCTGGGTGCCCTGCGGGGACAGATCATCACGCAGTTCGTCACACAGTCCACCCTCACCGCCGCGGCCTCCCTGATGCTGGCCTGGGCCCTGCTTCCCTTTGTACCCCTGCCGCAGGGACTCATGGACGACATCCGGCTGGCGCAGTTCGATTTCATCCTGGCCGCCTGGATTGCCGTTTTCTGCCTCTTCACCGGCCTGCTGGCCGGGCTGCTCCCTGCCTGGCTGCTCGGCTCCCGCTCGCCCGTGGAGATGCTTCGCAGCCGCAAAAGCCTGGATCTGATCGGGGGACTCAAAATCCGGAAGTCACTGGTGGTCGCCCAGTTCACCCTCTCCATTGTGATGATCGTGGTAGCCCTGGTCACCTACCGGCAGTCACAATACGCGGCCACCGGCGACTACGGTTTCCAGCGCGAAGGCATCTACACCCTCAGTCTGCAGGGGCAGGACGCCGACCTTCTGCGAGAGGAGATCTCCGGCATCGCCGGCGTGGGGGACATCACGGCCGCCTCCGATCTCTTCGGCCTCTTCACGGCGGGCGATGTGACCCTGGGTGCAAACCGGGGAGAGGAAGTCCTTCACGCCGACTACCTGTCGGCAGACCGCAACCTGCCGCAGGTTATGAACCTGGAACTGGTGGCGGGCAGCACCTTCCCGGACCAGGCGGCCGGTGGACCCGAAAGCCATGTGCTGATCAACGAGACGGCAGTAGAGCGACTGGGCTGGCCGTCGGCCGGGGAGGCGGTAGGCGAGAACGTCTGGCTGGCCGACAGCCTGCAGGTGCAGATCGCCGGGGTGGTCCGTGACTTCAACTACCAGACCAAAAGCCTGGCCATTCGCCCCCTGGTGATGCGCCACCTGCCGGGTGCGTTCCGCCACCTCTACATACCGTACACAGGCAACGACCACGAGGCCTTCCAGGAGGAGCTGACGTCAACGTGGGAGCGGGTGGCGCCGCAGCTCCCGGCCTCGTACAACCGGCTTGACCGGCGGCTGTACGAGGCTCACTCGCACGAAGAGGACGTCGCCTCGCTGGGCTACTACGCTCTCATCGCCCTGTCCATCGCCTGCCTTGGTCTGCTGGGCATGGTCACCTACACCGTGGAGGTGCGCACCCAGGAGGTGGGCATTCGCAAGGTACTGGGGGCGGGCACCGGCAACGTAATGCGCCTTCTCAGCATGGAGTTCGTCTGGCTGCTGCTGGGGGCGGCGGCTGTGGGACTGCCCGCCGGCTACTGGATCGGGCAGCAGTTCCTGGGAACCTACGCCTACCACGTGTCCATTGGTGCGGGCACCCTGCTGGCCGGTTTCGGCGTGATGGCCGCGCTGGGCCTGGGCGCCATCGGCTGGCAGACCTGGCAGGTGGCCCGGCGGAACCCCGTGGAAGCCATTCGGACCGAGTAGCCGGTCAGCGGTTCAGGCTTACCTCCACCGGACGCATCTCCACCGCCGTGGTCACGCTGGAGCTGAAGGTATAACCCTTCTTCTGGAGCGCCTCACGGCAGTTGTTCATCAACTCGAAGCGCGTACTGGTGAGGGTCAACTCCTGGTCGGTCGAACGAATCCAGAAGAAGACCTGGAGCTGCACAAAATTGGGGTCGAATCCCTTGATCTGTACGGACGCCTTCGGATCCCCGAGCACCCCGGGCGTATTTTGGGTCACCTCCAGTAGCATATCTGCCGCCGCCCGGGCGTCGTCTCCGTAGTCGATGCCCACCGTAAAGCTTCCGCGTCGGAGCCCGTCCAGCGTGTAATTGTGCAGCGGTTTGGTGAACAGCTGGACACTGGGTACGAAAACGTCGCATCCGTCGGCGGTCCGAATATGAATATGCCGCAGCTGGATGCTTTTTACCCTCCCCAGCACCCCCTCGGTTTCGATGACGTCGTCGGTGTTGAAAGGACGGCTGAACGCCAGGAAGAAACCGGCCAGGAAATTCTCGCCAATGTCCTTGAAGGCAAAGCCCAGCACCACCGCGGTGAGTCCCCCGCCCGCCACCAGGCTGGTTGCCAGCGTGCCGTATCCGATCATGTTCAGGAAGACGATGATTCCCACAAGCAGTGTCAGTCCACGTATAAGCGTCACGAAATAGGGATGGTAGGCGCTGGGCATGCTGCTGCGAAGGATCAGCCGGTGCGCGCCCTTGGCGAGGAGGCGTCCCAGCCCATAGAAGGCCAGCAGGACAAGGGAGGCGAAGAGGAGCTCGGGCAGGAAGTCCACCAGCTGCTGCAGTTCTTCCAGGAAGGCGTTGGCAAGATTATCTAGCATGGTGCCGCGAAATTCAGGTGATAAAGAGCGTCGAGAACCATTACCGCGCGGGAACCCCGGCCCGGGCCCAGTCCCATCCCTCCATGCCGTGGCGGTTAACCGCCTTCACGCGCACCTCCGATCCGGGCGCCAGGTCTTCCAGGGTGATCTCCGTGCCTTCCACCGTGGCGGTCTGCACGCCGGCCTGGTCTGACTCATATTCCACCAGGTAGTGGTCAATGTCGCTCTCGGGGGAGGCGTCCCAGCTCAGGCGGTACTGGTCGGCGCTCTGCAGGGTCTGCACCTGAAGGTCGGCCAGCCGCGAGGGGGAGGAGGCCAGCAGCATGAGCGTGGCCGCCGTGGTTTTCGACACCTCGGCCACCAGCTGGTGGTTGATGGTCTCCAGATTGTCGTTCGCCTGGTGGTAGAAGGGGCTGCCCAGCACCGGGTAGGAGCCGATGCCGCCCACAATGTCCCCGTAGGCCTCGTAGTAGGCGTGGGCGTCGGTGAACTTGTAGTAGAGGGCGTCGTAGGTCACCAGCCGGCTGAATTTGCGTGCGGCGTTGTGCTGGATGTCGCGAATGCCGGGGTTGGAGTAGCGGATGGTGTTGTCGAGGCGGGCGTTATTGGCAAATCCCACCATGTCGTTGTTGAGGGCGCCCACGATCTGCATGCCGCTCTCCTGGGCCTGCCGCACGAACTCCCGGCTGCCCAGCAGCCCGGCCTCCTCGCCGGTAAAGGCGGCGAAGATGATGGTGGCGGGCATGGGATGGTCGGCCAGCACGCGCGCCGCCTCCAGCAGGGCCGCCGTGCCGCTGGTGTTGTCGTCGGCCCCGGGGCCCCGCTCCACCGAGTCGTAGTGGCTGCTGATCACGTAGACCAGCTCGGGATGGGTGGTGCCCTCCAGGCGTGCCAGAACGTTGGCGGTGCGTCCCCCGTACACCTCCCGGCCTTCGGGGGAGAACCACTGGTAGTCGGGCTCGTAGCCGAAGGACTGAAAGGCCTCGTAGATGTACTCGGCCGCCTTGTCGTTGCCCGGCTGCGTGATGTACTTGGAATCGAAACGGTAGAGGTCCTCCTCGTAGCGGTAGATCCGGCGGAGGGAGATCTGGCCGGTAACCTGCGACACGCGGTCAGCGATCTGCTCGTAAAGGCGGTCGCCCTTGGTGCGCAGCGCCTCTTCCTGCTCCATGTTGCGGTTGATGCGCGCCAGGAGCTCCTCTTGGGTGATCCGCTCGGAAAGGTCCAGCAGGTAGACGCCCCGCTCCGGGGAGATGGTGTCTCCGTCCCTTTCGGCCACGATGAGCAGGCGGTCGCCGTCGGGATGCACCGCCCACTCGTATTCGGGGGCGATGGTGCGCAGGGTGTTGTTGTGGAAGAGTTTCTGCAATTCCCCGCTTTGCAAGTTGTAGAGAAAGGAACGGCGGTGACGTCCCTCACCCTTGGCGGCCACCAGGCGGTCTTCATCCAGGAAGGCCGGGAAGCGGTCGTGCTGCAGCTCGCGACTCACGCGCTTGCGCTCCCCGGAGCCGTCGGCGTTGTGCGCATAAATCTCATAGTCGTCCTCTGCCTGCAAGGCATAGGCCACACGGGTGCCGCCGGGCGAGAGGGTGGCATCGGTAAGCGGCAGGTCGGTGGAGGTGATCTCGGTGACGGCGGGTCCCCCTACGCGCAGTCCCGAGGTCAGCAGGGAGGTCGCCCCGTCTGATTCACGGGACAGCAGCATGCGCTCGCCCTCACGGGAAGCGTCCACCAGCTCGCCCTCCGCCTTGAAGAGTCCTCCAGTCTGAAGATCGTAAGCCCCGGTCCAGCCCGGCGTCTGCGCGGGTGCGTCGGAGGAGGGATCGAAGGGATTTTGTTCCTGGTAGCCGAAGACCAGGAAGCGTCCCCCGCCGGCCAGCCTCATTTCGCTTTCGTAGCTGTCCTGCCCGGTGAGCGTGCGCACCTGCCCGTTACCCGCCTCCATGGTGTAGACCAGAGGGTAGGTTTCCCCCTCCTGCTGCCCGGTGAAGTAGAGCGTCTGCCCGTCGGGTGAGGAAATCACCTCTCCTATGGCGTAGCCCTGCGGGGTAAGGACGCGTTCGGGCGCACCCGGTCCCTCACGGTAGAGTAGCAGGGTGTTGCTGCGAACCACCGCATCGTAGTCGGCCTGTGCGCTCCGCCAGAGATCCCAGTTGCTCTCCGCTCTCGCCTGCTCGATAGCCTCGTCGCGCACCTCCCCGGCCGAGCGCACGGCCTGATTGTCCGCCACGCGACGGTAGATAACTGCGCCACCTGCCAGCAGCTGCACGTCCTCGCCCTCCACAGCGAAGGATTCTGAAGACCCTGAGAGATCGTGCACCCAGGTGCGCATGCCCCCCTCGCCTTCCCGCTGCCAGATGGCATACCGCCCATCGTCCGAGAAACGTATATCGGTGCCGTCCTCGCTCAATTCGGTCACGCGGTAGAGTTCGCCGGTCTTCAGGGCGATACGCTCAAAGAAACGGCCGGCCTCCTCCCCCTCCAGCAGGTGCCGGAAGGCATGCAGGGCCTGCGGGTAGTGGCCCTCGTGCCAGTCGTCCAGGGCGCCCTGGTAGATTTCGTCCGGTGCGGATGCGTGCAGCATGTCGTGCATGCCGTCCTCCTGGGCGAGGGCGGAAGCGGAGGTGAAAAGGATGAGCAACAAGGGGAGAGTAAGGGAGCGTACAGCGTTCATGGATATGGAATGAGTTGGGTTTCAGGAAAAGATGCGCCATCCCCGGCACAAATGCCAATACCCTTTGTCACCCGCGGGTTGTGCTAGACTTCCTGTGCCATCAGTTACTTGTCTACAACCTGCCGTAGATCATTCATCTGGACGGGCTTGGACAAGTAGTCGTCCATGCCGGACTGAAGGCACTTCTCCCGGACGAGAGGCTGCGTGTCTGCCGTCATCGCGATGATCCGGGTCCTGTTCCCCTCGCCGTTAAGCATGGACCGTATCCTGGCTGTGGACTCAAAGCCGTCCATTTCGGGCATCTGCAGATCCATGAATACCAGCTCGTAATGCTTTCGGCCAACGGCTTCCACCGCTTCCAGACCGTTTGAGGCCACATCCGCCTGGTATCCCAATTTCTCCAGCATTTTCTGGGTTACAAGCTGGTTGATCCGGTTGTCCTCCACCACCAGGATGGAGGAATCCACGGGCAAGCCCGCTTCGCCCGCAGGCATCTCACTCCCGGTGTTATTTGCTCCGTTGACCATCGTGCGCGGCTTTTCCTCCGCATCCACCATGATGTGAAAATAGAAGGTGGATCCCTCCCCTTCCCTGCTGTCGACGTCAACTTCACCTCCCATCATCTCGACGATACTGCGGCAGATGGCCAGGCCCAGTCCCGTTCCGCCATGAGAGCGTGTACGCGAGCTGTCCACCTGGGAAAAGGACTGGAATAGTTCCTTTTGTTTTTCTTCGGAAATGCCGATTCCCGTGTCGCTCACCGCGAAACGTATGCACTGCCCAGGCCCTTTTTGACCGCAATTCTCAACGTTCAACTGTACCTCGCCCTCCTCGGTGAATTTCAAGGCGTTCCCTATCAGATTCAGCAATACCTGCCGCAGACGGACCTTGTCAGTCACAATCTGGGAGGGGACATCTGGTGCGATCTGCCAGGCGGTATTCAAATCCTTTTCGGCGGCCTCAAGCTTAAAGAGATCGAATACGTCCTGCACCAGTTCTGACAGGTCAAAGGACTCCTCTTCAATCTCCATCCTTCCCGACTCCATCTTGGAGTAATCCAGCACGTCATTGATAATCGAAAGCAGGTTCTCCCCTCCTATTTTGATCGTTCGGACATACTCCTCCTGTTCGTCGTCCAGCTCGGTTTCCATGATCAGGTCCGACATGCCAATGACCGCATTCAGGGGCGTACGGATTTCATGGCTCATCATCGCCAGGAAGTCGGATTTTATGCGGGCGGCCTTTTCCGCCTCGTCACGGGCTCGCTCCAGGGCCTGGGTACTCTTTCTCTGGCGCCTGACCATAAATGTCAACGCCAGGCCCAGCATACAGGATATGAATACCAGGAAGTACAACTGATTCCAATAGGAATTGACGTGGCTGCTCCATCGGCCGATGGCGATGCCCACAAGCGTGTTGGCATCATCCATATCTTCCAGAAGCTGGAGCAGTTGAACATCCATATCCGCAGAGCGGAGTTCCTGCCGGCTTTGACCCGCCCAGTCAAGGGAATGAAACACGGAGTCCACCCGGCCCATCAGTGCCTGAATATCGACCAGCTCCTGATCCTGAAGAAGGCCCAGTTGCCGGTCGATGCGATCCATGTGTTCCTCGAAATAGCGTTCGACATGCTGCTGGGTCTGGGCCGAGTCGCTTTCAAGATAGATTCCCATTTCTTTAATCTCGCCCGAGACCCACCCTATGCGGGTAATGAGTTCGATGCGATCGTTCACGCCCTTTCGGCCGCGGTCAACCTGCCAGATGATATACGCAGACCATCCCACGAAGATCACCAGAAGAAAACTGGAAATCCGGACGGAATGCTTTTGAAAAAATGAAGTCAGTTTGGACATGGGTGTCCCTCCTAAAGCCGCTGATATTGGATAAAAACCCTTTACAACCTATTGATCCGTGATCAATCGGCGAAATATTAAGATTTTTTAATATTACGGCCAACTTTATTTTTTGGGCCGATGAGAGGGGTGAGACAAGACTTTGTGGACACTCAGAGAAAGGGCCGATGAAATGACTACAGCGCGGGATGGCAGCGGGAGAAAGCCCTAGTCGGGGTAGATCGATTTCTTGGCGGCCAGCAGGGTGTTCTTCATGAGCATGGCCACGGTCATGGGACCCACCCCGCCGGGGACGGGCGTGATCCAGCTCGCTTTCTCGCTGACGCTCTCGAAGTGGCAGTCGCCCACCAGCGAGTAGCCCTTCTCGGCGTTCTCGTCGGCCACGCGGTTGATGCCCACGTCGATGACAGCCACCCCCTCCTTGACCATCTCCCCGCGGATGAGGTTGGGCTGCCCGGCGGCCACCACCAGCAGGTCGGCCGATATGGTGTGCTGGGTGAGGTCCTTGGTAAACTTGTGGCAGATGGTGGTGGTGGCCTTCCCCCCGGAATCTTCCTTGGAGAGCATGGTGGAGACGGGCCGGCCCACGATGTTGCTGGCTCCCACCACCACCGCATGGCGCCCCTTGGTGGGAATACTGTAGTATTTGAGCAGCTCGAAGATGCCCGCCGGCGTGCAGGAGCGGAAACAGGGGTCGCCCACGGTGAGCCGGCCGATGTTCATGGGATGGAAGCCGTCCACGTCCTTGCGGTAATCGATGGCCTCGATCACGTCGTGCGACGACAGGTGCACCGGCAGGGGAAGCTGCACCAGGATGCCGTCCACGGAGTCGTCGTCGTTGAATTTGCGGATGGTCCCTTTAAGCTCCTTGGCGGAGACGGTGTCGGGAAGGCGGAGGGTGCCGGTCTCAATGCCCACCTCCTTGCAGGCGCGCGTCTTCGCCCCCACGTAGACGTCCGATGCGGGGTCGTTGCCGGTCAGGATCACCTGCAGGAACGGCGGACGGTTGCCGGCGGCGGTCCAGTCCTTCACATCCCGGCGCACCTCGTCCCGTGTAATTCCGGCTACCTTCTTTCCGTCGATGATCTTTGCTGACATGCGTGGCTGTTGGTTTGGTTATCGTTCGATGTCGTATTTCTTCATCTTGTTGTACATGTGGCTGCGCTGGATATCGATGGCCTCGGCAGTTTGGGAAATATTCCATCCGTGCTCCTCCAGCTTGCGCAGCAGGAAGGCGCGCTCGGCCGCCTCCTTGAACTGCTGGAAGGTCTGGCGGTCGTCCATCATCGCCTCCAGGCGCTCCTCCCCGCTGCGTCCGGCCAGGTTGAGGGCCTCCACGTCGGCGCGCCCGATGGTGCTGTTCTCGGCCAGCAGGCCCAAACGCTCCACCGCGTTCTGCAGTTCGCGCACGTTGCCCGACCAGGGCAGCTCGCTGAGCAGCTCCAGGGCCTCCTCCGAAAACTCCTTGCCGGAGAAGACGATGTCCTCCTCCCCCAGCCGCTCCAGGGTGGCCCGCGCCAGCACAGGGATGTCTTTCCTGCGGCGCCGCAGGGGCGGCACCTCCACCGGGATTACGTTCAGGCGGTGGAAGAGGTCCTCGCGGAAGGCGCCCTCGTCGATTTCCTCCTCCAGCTTCTTATTGGTGGCGGCCAGCACGCGCACATCCACCGGTATGCTTTCGTTGCCACCCACGCGGGTGATGGCATGTTCCTGCAGGGCACGGAGCACCTTGGCCTGGGCTTCCAGGCTCATATCGCCCACCTCGTCCAGGAAAAGGGTGCCGCCGTCGGCCTGCTCGAACTTGCCGATGCGCCGCTCCGTGGCCCCCGTGAAGGCACCCTCCTCATGGCCGAAAAGCTCGCTTTCCAGCAGGTTTTCGGGGATGGCGGCGCAGTTCACGTCCACGAAGGGTCCGTCGGGGCGCCGGCTCTTCTCGTGGATCCAGCGGGCCACCAGCTCCTTGCCGGTGCCGTTCTCCCCGCTGATCATCACCCGCGAGCTGGTGCGCGCCACCTTGTCGATCAGGTTTTTTATTTCGGCGATGGCCTCGCTCTCGCCCAGGATTTCCGGTACCTGGTGCAGCTGGGAGCGCATGCGGCGGTTTTTACGGCTGAGCTCGCCCTTGTCCAGGGCGTTGCGCACGCTCACCAGCAGGCGGTTCAGGTCAGGCGGTTTTTCGATGAAGTCGAAGGCCCCCATTTTGGTCGCCTCCACCGCCAGTTCGATATTCCCGTGGCCCGAAATCATGATTACGGGAAGCTCCCGGTCGTCCTCCCCCAGCTTTTCAAGCACCTCCATGCCGTCCATGCCTTTCATCTTGATGTCCAGCAGAAGCAGGTCGACGGTCTCCTCCTCCAGCACCTCAAAGGTGCGGCCGGCGTTCTCGGCCTCGTGGACGGCGTAGCCTTCGAACTCCAGGATCTCACGCAGGGAGTTGCGGATGCTCTTCTCGTCGTCCGTTATCAGTATGTGCGCCTTGGGGGCCATTCGCGGGTCGGGATGCGGGTTAGTAATCCTCGTACCAGTGGCGCAGGATGCGCTCATGCAGCCAATCCAGGTAGGTGGTCCTGGCGGTGTAGTGGTTGGTCATCATGGTGAAAATCAGCGGACGGCCGGAGGCGGCCTCCAGGTAGCCGCTGAGGGCGCGCACCCCGGAGACGTAACCGGTTTTCCCGCGCAGGTTGCCCGCCAGGGGCGTGCCCTGGAAGCGGTGGCTGATGGAACCGTCCACCCCTGCGATGGCCAGGCTGTTTCGCCAGGTGTCGAAGTGCGGATGGGACTGCATGCCCACCAGCAGGCGGTTGAGGTCCTCGGCCGTCAGCAGGGTGGCCGGCGACATGCCCGCGGCATCGGTTAACTCCACGCGCGTGGTATCCATGCCCATCTCGTGGGCGAAATTTTCGATCAGGCCCAGTCCCAGCTCCGTGCTTCCCTGCTCGTCGTAGCGTTCGGCGGCCATGGTCTTCATGAGCATTTCCATATAGAAATTATTGCTCTCCTTGTTGGTCTCCTGCAAGATGAGTCGCAGCGGCGGGGAGCGATGGCGTGTAAGCAGGGTGTAGGTATCGCCCTCGAAGTCCCTCGGCTGGTGCTCCAGGATCATGCGGCCGTCGACCGTCATCCCCCCGTCGCGCAGGTATTCCAGAAAGGTATCCATAAAATAGAGGGAGGCGTTGTGCACGGCGAGGGACTCCTCCTCATAGTGGTTGCGGGGCACCTTGCTGCCCAGCGTGATAATGTTGGTGCCCAGCTCCCGACGGTAGAACTCGTCGAATTCGGTATCGGGCGGGGTGATCACCTGCTCGTTGACAAAGGTGACGTAATCGGTGTCAAAGGGGAACCACTGGATGCGCGGTTTTTCCCCCACCGGCCGGTCGGCAAAAACCTGCAGGTCCACCGCATTGTTGTTAAAGGAGAGGGCACTTATCTCCACCCCGTAATAGTAGGTCAAATCCTCCCAGCTCCAGCCCTTGGGATAGACCTGACGCTCGAAATAGGCGTCGTTGCCTACCAGGTTGCCGCGGATGCGGCGTATGCCGAGGGAGTCGAGCGTGCTGTAGAACTTCTCGAAGACGTGGAAACGGTGTTCATCGTAGAACAGGCCGCTGATGGTGGGATCGCCGCGCCCCTCCACCACCAGGTCGCCCATCCAGGTGCTGTCCTGCTGGTGGCCTATGCCCCAGACGCGCGTTTCGAAGCGGTAGTCGGGTCCCAGCTGATCCAGGGCCGCCGCTGTGCTGAGCAGTTTCAGGTTGGAAGCGGGCCGCATAAGCTTTTCCGGGTAGTAGGACTCCAGCACCCTCCCGGTGGTGTCGGTGACAATCACCGACCACCAGGCGTTGGCGGCGCGGCTGTTTTCAATCATCTGCTGCACGTCTTCCGAGAGCTGCATGCCGGGATGCTCCTGCGCCTGCGCGGGCTGAAGAGCCGCGGCCGCCGCCAGCAGCAGGACCGCAAGTGCCCCGCTCAGCCTGTGTGCGTTACAATGCATGGGTAGGATTGGCTATTCGTTCGGATGGCCCTGATCCGGCGTTGCCGGGGCTGGGACCGATTACGGCTCAGGAACGAACTTGTTCCTGCTCTTCGAAGACCTCCAGGATCTCCGCGGCGTCATCGCAGGCCTCCAGCCGGCGCCGGAAATCGGCGTTGTTCATCAGCCGGGAAATCCGGCTGAGGGTCTTGATGTGCAGACTGTTGCTGCCCTTGGGGCCCACCAGCAGGAAAACCATGGAGACCGGCTCCCCGTCGATGGACTGGTAGTCCACCGGCTCCTCGAGCAGGGCGAAGGCGGCGTAGTTGTTCTCGATGCCGGCCGCCTTGCCGTGTGGTATGGCCAGCCCCTTGCCCACGCCGGTGGACATGATCTGCTCGCGCTCCATCACGGCCTCGCGAATCTTCTCCAGCTCGCCGGGATTCACCTGGGATTTCAAGGTATCGATCAGTTTTTCCAGCACCTCCTCCTTGCTTCCCGCCTTCAGGCCGGGCAGCACGCTGCTCGTATTCAACAAACTCACAATATTCATAGGAGCCAAATATAGGAATCGTGGCCGTCTTCCAACAACGTAAAAAGTGTTTCCTCATTCACGGTTCACCGCTCGCCCTCGCCGGATGACATATAACTTGTGCCGCAATTTTTGTAAACTGTTTCCGTGGACATGCTGCGCGGCATAACGGCGGTATTTTGGAAGGACCTGCAGGCGGAAATGCGCTCGCGCTACGCCATCAACACCGTGCTGGCCTTCGTGGCCGCCTGCCTGCTGCTCATCCTCTACGCGCTTCGCGCCGAGCAGCTCCCCCCCACTCCAAAAAGCGGGCTCATCTGGATCGTCATTCTTTTCGCCGCCCTCTCCAGCCTTTCACGGGCTTTTGTGGCGGAGACCGACCGGCACACGTTTGATCTGTTGCGACTGCACGGGCGAGCCTCCGAGGTCTTCGCGGGCAAGCTGCTCTACAACTTCTGCTTCGCACTGGCCGTGAACGTACTCACCTTCGGCCTCTATATTTTCCTTCTGGGCATGCCGGTGGCCGACGGAGGCGCGCTGGCCCTGGTGCTGCTGCTGGGCACAGCCGGGCTTTCGGCCGTGTCCACCATGCTGGCCGCCATCGTCTCACAGGCCGACCGCAAGGGGGCCATATTCTCCGTAATCAGCCTCCCCCTGCTCTTCCCCCTGGTGCTCTTGCTGGTGCGCGCCACCCGGGCCGCCCTTATCGAGGGACTCACGCCCGAATATGCGGGCGATTTCTGGGCCCTTTTCGGCTTCGCCGGGGCCACGGTTACCGCCGGGATCCTACTTTTTGACTATATTTTTGACTGAAAGCTTGTACTTTACCTTCCCATGACCGACTACTCCGACATGCAGTTCCAATTCGGCGACCGCCGGCTGGTGGGCCAGGAGCAGACGCGCGAGCAAATTTCGCGGATCGTCCGATCGGGACGCATCAGCCACGCCTATCTCTTTTCGGGTCCCCCCGGCGTGGGCAAGACCGCCTTCGCCCTCGCTTTCGCCGAGCTGCTCAACGGGGTGGACCACCTGACAGACCTGGGCGGACAGGCCTTCTCCCGCAAATCGAGCTGGTTCACCCACCCCGACGTACACGTCTTCCTGCCGGTGCCCACCGGCGTGTCGGTGGAGGAACTTCGGGCCCGCCTGGAGCTGCTTCGCGACGACCCTTACGAGGTGGTGGACTTCAGCCTGCGCCCCTCCCTCAGCGATACGGAGGACACCTCCAACAAACAGGCTTTCTATCCTATCCGCTATTTTCGGGAGGAGATTCGGCCCATGGCTTTCTTCAAGCCCAACGAGGGACGAAAGACGGTCATCGTGCTCACCGACGTGGAGAACATGCGCACGGAGGCGGCCAACGCCTTTCTAAAGCTTCTGGAGGAGCCCAACGAGAAGGTCATTTTCCTGCTGACCACCCGCAACACCGAGGCCCTGCTGCCCACCGTCATCTCGCGCTGCCAGCATCTGCAGCTGCGTCCCCTAAAGACCGCCGAAATCGAGGAGGCGCTCATTCGCAACGACGGCCTCCCGGAGGAGGAGGCCCGGTACCTGGCCCGCGTCTCGGGCGGCAACTATGCCATGACCCGCTTTTTCGACGCGGAGACCCTGAAGGAGACCCGCGCCTCCATTGTGACATACCTGCGTGATTCCTACACGCAGGATGCGGTGGCCCTCACCCGCACCGCCCAGAACTGGCAGTCGGAGCGCAACCGCGAGGGGCAGCTCGCCCTGCTGAATGTGCTGGAGGTCTTCCTGCGCGACCTGATGGTCTACCGTGACACCGGCCGCAAGAGCCTGGTCACCAACGCCGACCAGATCGACGTGATCGGGCGCTTTTGCGAAACCATGCCTGAAGCCCGTCTCGAGGAGATGATCGCCGAGGTGGGCCGCTGCAAGCCCATGGTCCTCCAGAACGTACAGTCCAAGTACATTTTTACCGTGCTGGCCCTTCGCTTCTCCTGGATGATGCGTGGCAAGGACCCTGCCATCGCCTCCAACGAGCCCTGGCGCCACCTCCCGGCCTATTCCGCCTGACCCGTGAGTTCCCGCGTGCACATACCGTTTACCAAGATGCAGGGAGCCGGCAACGACTTCGTGGTGCTTGACAACCGCGAGGGGCGCTGGGAGCGCGAGCAGATCATCGAATGGACCCCGCGCCTGTGCAACCGCCGCTTCGGCATCGGGGGCGACGGGGTCATCTCCCTGGAGGCGCCCGACATGGAGGAGGCCGACTGCACCATGTTCTACCGCAACGCCGACGGCTCCGATGCCGGCATGTGCGGCAACGGCGCGCGCTGCCTGGCCCTGCTGGCCCACCGCCTGGGCATGGAAGACGAGCTTGCCTTCAACGTGCACGACGTCCTCTATCGCGCCCGCGTGGAGAGCCGCGACCGCGTCCACATCGCCTTCCCGGTTGAGGCCGGCGTGGAGACCGTGAGACTGTCGCAGGACTGGAAGGTCTACAAGACCTACACGGGCACCGAACATATTGTAATCCCCATCTCCAAGCGCCGTCTGGACGACGAGGGCTGGCTGCGCACCACCGGTGAGAAACTGCGCAACCACGACGCCTTCAACCCGCCCGGAACCAACGTGAATTTCATCTCCTCCCTGGAAGACCGCGTGCTGCGCATGCAGACCTACGAGCGGGGGGTGGAGGACCTCACCCTGGCCTGCGGCACCGGCGCCATCGCCTCCGCCCTGGTCTGGCACTTTCTGCGGCAGTCGCCCAATACCGAAGACACCTGCGAGGTGCGCGCGCCCGGGGGGCGCCTGTACGTGCATTTCCGCTACGACGCCGAGCAGGAACACTACACGGATATCGAACTTGCCGGTCCCGCGAGGGCGGTCTTTGAGGGCAGCTATGTGCTGGACTGAGACCGGGGGGCGCGCGACAGGACTTGCAGGCCGCTCCGCCCTTCCCGCACTCCTCGCCGTATTGACTTTTCTGGCCCTCACCCGATGCGTACCGCTGCGAGGAGGCGGCTCCGACGAAGGAACGGCCGGTTCCGGGCATACGAACAGCTCCAACGCACACGCATGGCAGGGTCCAGCCGGCCTGGCGCCCTACGCCCCCGCCTTCCTTGTGGCCCCGCCCGGCGACATCGCCTCCCTGCGGCTCCATCCGGCAGACCGTCCCTCCCATCCGCCCGTGGTGAGGCTGGGCACGGACGACGCCCTCATCCTCTCCTTCGACCGGCTGGGCGGCGGTTCCGAACGCTTCCATCTGCGCCTGACCCACCGAAACCGCGACTGGGAGCGGAGCACGCTCTCCCCCTACGAGTACGTGGACGGTTTCCACGAAGCCTTCGCAGGAGGCGGGCGTACCAGCACCGGGGGACCTCCTTCCTATGTGCACCACCGCATGGTGATAGGATCGGGCGGGCCACTGGGGACTTTCAGGGCGAGCGGCAACTACCTGCTGGAGGTTTCGGAGGCGGGCGGCGGGGAGCTTCTCTTCTCCCTGCCCTTGCTGGTAACGGAAGACGAAGGTGAGCTGACCGCCGCTACGGAACGTCTCTTCACCTCGGCCACGCGCGGGAACCTCAGGGCCACCCTGCCTCTCAGCGACTATCGCTACCCTGACGGGATTTCCTTCCCGCAGTTCGACCTGCACGCGGTATGGGTGCCCGACCTGCTCTGGGGACGTCGCACCGGGGCGGGCGTTCAAGATCGTACGGCCCCGAACGCGGTGCGCTTTCGCCAGGAACGCGAAGCGGCATGGCCCGACAACTACTTTCGCCGACGCCTCGACCTGCGCCTGGACGGCGGCTTCGGCGCGGGCAACCCTCAGATCCGCCAGGTACGGCGGGACACCGTTCCGCGCCGGGTCACCCTCGAGCGGGACCTGCAATCCTTCCCCAGGACTTCGCCCTCCGGAGATCCCGGCCGCTCTCTTGACGAGGGACCCTCCTCCGACCGCGCGGCCGACTACCTGCAGGTGGATTTCTCACTGGAGCCCGGCGGGAAGGAGTGGCGGCTGGGAAAGACATCGGCATCAACGCCCGCAGAAGTGACGCTCTTCGTGGCCGGCGATTTCAACGGGTGGCGGCTGGAGCCGCGGCACCGCATGCGTTGGGATGCCGGCGAGGGACTTTGGAGGGGCAGCGCCCTGGTCAAGGAGGGGGCATGGCATTACGCCTACCTGCTGCGCGGGCCGGAGGGAGACGTGCGTTCGGTGGGGCCCCTTCCGTCGACCGGCGAGGCGCCCCACGAAATTCTCGCCCTGGTCTACTACACCGACCCCGTCCGCGGCCACGACCGCCTGCTGCAGGCAAAGCTGAACCGCTGAATGAACGGGCCTTCCCTCTAGAAGTCGAGGCCCAGAGAGATGTAGTGTACCGGCTTGCCGGCAAATCCGTCGGAGTAGTAGGGCCAACCCACGTCGTACCGCAGCGGCAGTCCGAAGACGATGGTGCGCAGCCCGAAGCCGGCGCCGATCAGCACGTCGCCGTCCCTGAAGGGCAGCGGCGAGTAGCGCTCGTCCTCGGGTTCATCCGGCAGGTTGTCTACGACATTTCCTGTGGCGTTGTCATAGTATTTCGTACCCCGTTCCTGCACGTGGAAGTCGAAGTCGCCGTCGTTCGTAAAGTAAGGCAACTGCATTCCGTTGGAGAGCGGCACGCTAAATTCAATGTCCTTTCCCCAGGCCATGCCGGCATCGAAGAAGGCCACGCCCTGCATGTTGTAGAGCGGCAGGAAGGGAATGGGACCCGGAAGGATGGCCGCGAAGAGCGGGAAGCGGAACTCCAGGTTGGTCATGGTAAACTTGTCGCCGTATATGGCGTTGTATGCGTGTCCCCTCAGCGGCAGGGCCGGCAGGGTGATGAAGGTATCGCCCAGCTTGTCGAGGGGCAGCGGGGTCTCGGAGTTGAAACGCCGATTGATCCACCCCTGCATGCCTCCCATAAAGAAGGTCTGCGAGTCACGTCCCAGCGATACCGCTCCGGCGCCACGCAAGGCTACGGAGTATCCGGCTCCCAGGTTGAAGTACTTGCGGAAATCGCCCAGAAGGGAGGCAAAGTGCAGGGTATTGCCGGTGATGGGGGGAGATCCGGTCAGGCTTAACGAATAGCGGGAGCCGCCTATCGGGTGGGTATAGCCGGCCAGCGTGCGGTCACTGGTGAAGATGATCTGCGGGTAGAGGAACTCCGAACTGTTGTTGGTGGTGGCGTCCTGACCGACGACACTGAAATCCTGCGCGAGTCCAATACCCGACAGGCTGAAGTCAAGTCGGCGAAACTGGTCGATAGGATACTGCGCGGACACGCCCAGCCCGTAGTTGCGGAAGCGGTACACCTGCCCGCTGAAGCCCTGGTAGCTGCTGGCGTTGTGGAAAAAGGTGTATTGCCAGTTCCAGCGATCCTTGAAGTTGCCGTACTGCAGATAGTAGTTGCTGTTGCGCAGGTCGAGCACCAGGTTACTGCCAAAAACGATCTGGTGGTCGCCCAGCAGGTCGGACAGCACGATCTGCGTCATCCCGTATCCGCCATAGTAGGTGGAAAAGCCTCCGCCGGAATAGACCAGATCGGTCGTGAAGCGAAGACGGTAGTCCTTGGGCTGAAAACGCCCGTCCTCGGTCTGGCTGTTGATGGGTGCGAAGGTGGAGTCGTCCAGGTACTGTGCGGTAAAGGCGGTGTCCTGGGATACGGACGACTCAAAGACGTAGTTGCGAAAATCGATATTGCCCCTGGCGTCCCGCCCGGTGGTGTCGGTTGTGGTGGTGTCGTCGGCCTGACGCCCGGCATCGGCCATCGCCTCGCCGGTACGCGGGTCGGTTTCCACGGCATCGCCCGATCCGGTAATCAGCTCCCCGCTGCTTCCAAACATCTGCTTTACGTAGCGAATGGCAGGCACTCGCTCCCCGTAACTCTCTGTGGCGCGGCGCTGCGCCCAACGGTTGGGCTGAAGCTCCTGGCCGCGGGCGCGGGTCAGGGGCTGCCTGACCAGAAAGATGTCGGTATAGCCCTCGTTGATGCTGGCCACCGCCAGGCGGGTGCCGTCGGAGCTCACCGAGATCTGCTGCACGCCGGTCAGCAGGTTGGTCAGCGGTGTGGAGATGCGGTCGTCCAGGTTCATCTCGAAGACATTGCGTATGCCGTTTTCGTCGGAAATGTAGATCAGGCGTCCGTCGCGTGTGGTCACAGGCTCATCCTCGTTCCAGCCGGGCGTATTGGTAAGCCGCGTGACGCGCTCCTCGCCCACGCGCACCGAATAGATATCGGTGGTGTACATGAAGTCGGACCTCAGCAGGTCAGCGTTGTTCAGGAAGGTGCCCAGCTGCAGGTTGTCGCCACGCGCGGATGTGAAATAGATCGTCTGTGAGTCGGCACCCCAGGCGGGCTGCACATCGGTGATGGCGTCGTTGGTCACGTTGATGAAGTTACGCTCCTCCACGTTGTAGACGAAAATGTCCTGAAGCGGACCGATGTTCCCGTCAAAAGCGATCTTGGAGCCGTCCGGAGACCAGGACACCGAACCGATGGCGCTCAGCTCGGGAAATTCGACAAACTGCTTGTTGCCGGTCTGATAGTCCACAATGGCCAGGTGGTCCTTGCCTTGCGATTTGGCTGAAAGGGCGATCTGCGAGCCGTCGGGGGACCAGGTGAGGTTGGGGTTGAGGATGTTCAGTTCCTCAAACTCTACGTTGTCCTGCCCGGAAATAAGGGTCTTGAGCACTTCGCCTGTCACCGCGCTGACCACCACCACGTCAAAATATCCGCGGTGGTTGGTGATCATGGCGATCTTGTCGCCCTGCGGGGAGAGGGCCGGGGAGGTGTTGTAGGTGCCCAGTTTGCCGCGTTCGGTGATATGCTCGGCGAAGTTGTCGAGGTCCTCGCGCTGGGCCACTTCGGGAAAGTAGATTTTGCGGTAGTAGTCGTGCCAGGCCTCGCTCAGCTGCTCGATGTTCATGCCCAGGGCGCGCTGGAAGGCGCCGTTAATGGTGCGGGTGGCACGAGCCCCGTGGAGGATCTCCCCGATCTTCTGGCGTCCGTACTCCTCCACGATGAAGTTCCAGATGGATTGCCCGCCCCGGTAGGCCAGGTAACCAGAAAGCTGGTTGATGGCCGGCATGTAGTCGTTGAGCAAGCCGTCGCGCATGAACATGTCGGTGTTGGTGTCCCATGCCACGGAGATGTACTCGGCCAGCCCCTCGTCAAACCAGTTGGGAATCTGCAGCTGCGCGCGTCCGCTGACCAGCGACTGCACATTGCCCCCGTAAAACATGTCGTTG
The DNA here is from genome assembly GCA_034521445.1 of Balneolaceae bacterium. Classification (NCBI taxonomy): domain Bacteria; kingdom Pseudomonadati; phylum Balneolota; class Balneolia; order Balneolales; family Balneolaceae; species Balneolaceae bacterium. The sequence continues at coordinate 179,890 of JAXHMM010000011.1, forward strand.
ACCACGGCGTGCACCAGCTCGTGCTGCAGGGTGCTCCGGAACTCGTCGTAGTTCCCGCTGAAGGGCATGATGATGCGGTTCTTGAAGGGCTCGGTCGCCCCGCCTATGCCCTCGGCGTTGACCGGGAGGGCCGCCACATTGGTCTGCGAGAAGTCGTTGTGGGAGTCGTAGACCACCACCTTGATGCGGTCGATGATCTGATGGTCGAAATCCTCATGAATCTGCCGCAGCGACGACTCCATCACCCTGGCCGTAAAGTTGGCCAGGTCGTAGTTCTCCGAATCGTAGTAGAAGACATCGAAGTGCTCCGACTGGATGTAGCGCCAGTCAAAGTCGGTGTACTGCACCCGGTTCTTCCCGAAGGAGAAGTACTGGGCCTGGACCGGCAGAGCTGAAGAAAGCAGCAGGAGGAGGGCTAGCGCTAGGCTGCCCGCGAGTGCGGAAAGAGGCCGTCGGATGGATGTCATAGGAGATGTCTACATTACGAGAGCAATTAGGAACCGTCGTCAACCAGTTTGAGGTCGATCTGGCGCTGTTCTACATCAGTCTTAACGACCTTAACCCGAATTTCTTTTCCGAGCTGGTATTTTTTTCCCTTATTGCGGCCCTGCAGCAGGTGACGCTTCTCATCATAGACGTAATAATCGTCATTCAAATCACTTACACGCACCATGCCCTCGCAGTGGAGATCTTTTAGGTCTACGAAGATGCCGGCCTCGATCACCCCGCTGATCACCCCGTCGAAGTCCTCTCCAAGGTGCTGGCTAAGGTATTCCACCTGCTTGAGCTTGACGGAGTCGCGTTCGGCGTTGATGGCCGATCGTTCCTTTTCGCTGCAATGACTGCCTTGCTTTTTCAGCTCCGTGTGGCGGTAACCCGGCTTGCCTGCGGCGTAGGCTTTCAGCAGGCGGTGTACAATCACGTCCGGATAACGCCGGATGGGCGAGGTGAAGTGGGCGTAGTGATCAAAACCCAGTCCGAAGTGTCCGATGTTGTCGGGATGGTATTCGGCCTTGGACATGGCCCGCAGCATGAGGTCGTTGACCGTGAGCTCCAGGGAGGTGTCCTCCACGTCGTTGAGCAAGGTGTTGATGGCCTTGGAACTCACCGTGTGGCTGTCCACCCGGAAGCTGATGCCGATGGGCTTCACGTTCTCCTCGATGTTGCGCAGTTTCTCCAGGTCGGGCATGTCGTGAATGCGGTAAAGAAAGGGGTGGTTGTCCTTGTCCTTCGGGCTCTTGCCAGAGCGCTCACGCAGCATGTCGATGTGGCGGGCGATGGTCTGGTTGGCCATGAGCATGCACTCCTCAACGAGCCGGTGGGCGAACAGACGCTCCTTGATCTTCACGTCAATGGGCTTGCCGTTCTCGTCCAGGATGAATTTAGGCTCGGGCGTGTCAAAGTTGATGCTGCCCTCGCTGAAGCGCTTGTCCAAGAGTACCTGCGCCAATTTGGCCGCCGTATTGAGCTGCTTGGCGTATTCGCTGTCGCGTTCGCCGTCAATGACCTCCTGGGCCTGCTCGTAGGTAAATCGGTGATTGGAGTGGATGACCGTTTCCTCGATAGAATGATCCACCAGCTTGCCGTCGGGAGTGATCTCCATGAAACAGGAGTAGGCAAGCTTATCCTCGCGGGGACGCAGGCTGCAGACCCCGTTGCTTAGTTTCTCGGGCAGCATGGGAATGACGCGGTCGACCAGGTAGACGCTGGTGCCGCGATTGTAGGCCTCCTGGTCAAGTACGGAATCGCGCGGCATGTAGTGGGTCACGTCGGCGATGTGCACTCCCAGGTAAAAGTTGCCGTTTTGAAGCACCTCGATGCTGATGGCGTCGTCGAAGTCCTTGGCGTCGTCAGGGTCAATGGTAAGGATCACCTCGTCGCGCAGATCGTTTCTGCGATCGATCTCCTTCTGCGGGACCTCCATGGGTATGTTCTCGGCGTAGTCCACGACTTCCTGTGGGAAGGGCGCCTTGATCTGGTTTTCGGCCAGGATGGAGAGCAGGTTGCTGTCGTTGGTGCCGGCCTTGCCCAGCACCTGTACGATACTGGCCTCCGGCAGGGACCTGGGATGCACCCAGTCTACCAGTTCGAAGACCACCTTGTCGCCGTCCTGCGCGCCGTCCACATTTTGGGGAAGGATAAAGAAATCGGTGTGGGCGGAGTTCTGGTCAGGCTGAATGAGCCAGTTCTTCTTGCCCTGGCGTTTCAGCGTACCCACGAAGATGCTGTTTCCCCGCTCGATGACCTCCAGCACCTTGCCCTCGGCCTGTCCTCCGCGGCCGGAGTCCGTGAGAATCTCCGCCTTGACGGTATCGTTCTTGAGGGCTGTGCCCATGTGCTTGCCATTTATGCGGACATCTTCCTCGCGGTCTTCCACCATGAGATAGCCGGTGCCGTGGCGGCTCACGTCCATCTTGCCGGTCACGATCTTGCCGTCGCGCTTCCCGCCGCCCCGCTTCTTGCGGTTGTCGGCCAGCTGGAGGTCCCCCCCTTTGCGCTTGACGATAAGGTTGCGGTCGTAGAGACTGTTTATGACGCTTTTCAGATGCTGGTTGTCCTTCTTGCCCTTCACCTGAAGAACATTCTGCAGGGTTTCAAAGGGATACTGGGAATCCGGATTGCTGCGAAGCAGCTCCAGAATAATACGTTCAAAGGTCTTTTTTCGGTCGGACATTTTTTAAAAAGTCTTAAAGTTATTAAGTCGTAAAGTCGTAAAGTCGAAAAGTCGAAAAGTCTGGAAGTCGGAGGTTGTTGGTAACGTTTATTTTTGTTGTGCAATTTCGTCGTTTTCCTCTTCGTCATCATCTCCCCCAAAGATGGCGCGGAAGAAGTCTCCTATGCGCCGCTTGAGTTCCTGCCAGGTGTTAAACTGCACCTCCGCCTCCAGGCCGATGCCGTCCACGCTGGGCGTGACGTCGGTGGTCTGAGAGCCGGTGGCCGCGGTTCCGAAAACCTGGTCCTGTCGGTGAAATGCGGTGAGCGAAAGTCCCCTGCGGATGCGGTAGGTGGCGTTGAGATCGCCAATCCGGTCTCCAATGGAGGTCTCTCCGGTAATCTGTCCCTCCCTTCTGAGGATGAGGCGGTCGTTATAGAGCCGCAGGGCGATCCCGAGATCGATCTGGTTGTAGGTATTCAGGTTGAAATCAATATCAAAGCGGCTGACTTCACTGTTTAATAACGAGTTTATTTGGTTGGAAAGCAACGGGCTGATCACCTGGTTGGAAATCAGGGGGTTGAGCACCGTGGAACCGCGTGTGAGGCTCTGGCTGAGCGTTGTGGTGGCCTGATCGGTGTTTTGCACGGGGATGAAACGGTCGGTAAGCAGAATACTGGCGGCCTGCAGCAGCTTCTGCTGTTCGTCGCGGTTGATCTGGCTGATGGTATAGGAGAGTGTGGAGTTGGAGGAGAGGTCCAGGGAGTTGGGCATGCGGAAGAAATAGTTGTTGCGCACGCTGCTGACGGTGCCTGTAATCTCCACCACCAACTCCACGGGCACGCGTCGGCCGGTCTCCTCTCCCAGTCCCCCATCGGGCAGCCCGGTGCCGCGGTAGTTGAGCAGGGAAATGTCCGGGCGGGCGCGGTAGACGGCGCTGATATTCATCTGCGCATTGGCGGGGTCGCCCTGCCAGACGATGTCGCCCCCCTGCTCCAGGTCCAGTTCGCGGCTGATCACGTCGCTGGCCACAAAGCGGTAGGTTCCGCCGGTAATGTCGTAGCGCCCGAACATCTGCACCTCCTCGTCCTGCATGGTGAGACGGATCTGCCCGGTGCCCCTCGAGGAGAGGGCCTCCCCGGTAACCCGGTCGAAGACCAGGTCCACATTTACCCCGTCTGGGGCGTTGAACTGCAGATCGAGGTTGAAACGCTCGCTGAAGGTCAGATTTTCAATGGCGGTCTGCAAGGCCTCTCCTTGCAGACCGGTGTCGACCTCACCGCGCTCGAGCTCCGCGGCATCCGGGTCGCGCTGGTCGAAGGAATCCACGAAACGGATGAAGCGCCCGGACTCACTCAGCTCGGTCTCCTCCAGGAGGGGGACGGTGATGCGCGAATCGGAGGTTACCTGTATGGGACTTTCAGTGCGCAGCAGAAGTTTGGTGTTGGAGCCGCTGATCCGCGCCGTGCCCGTGCCTGCCACAGCCCCGTAGAAGGGCAGGTCGGGATCGAAGCTGTTGTTCAGGAATCGCAGTCCGTCCATTTGCAAGGTGAGATCGAGATAGGTGATGGGACGAAATTCGTTTAGGTCGATGTTTCCCCAGAGCTGGCCGGTACCTCCGCGGGTATCGCGGAGGGCCAGTGAATCAAGCACCACGCCCTCCTGCCGGTCGAAGGCCACCGGACCGTTGGCATAGTATTCGGTCTCCAGGAAAGAGGGTTTCAGGTAGACATCCCGAAGCTCGAAATCGGCATGAAAGTCATAATCCCGCAGATTTCCGGCGAGCCAGCCGCTCCCGCTGGCGCGTCCCTCCACCTGGTTGATGGGATTGACGATGTGGGAAAGCACCCAGAGATCCACCTCATTGAACTGCGCGTCGAAGTGATATACCGTATCCTGCGGGGCGTTAAGGTCGGGCGCCACGAACCAGCCGTCCAGCACGATATCCTGCCCTATCTGGTTGTTGGCTTCCAGGTAGTCGGCATAGCGCGTGGAGTCGGTCAGTATTTCGATGCGCGTATCGAAGCGCGAGTCTTCCTCATTGAGGCGGCTGCTGAAATGCACGTCGCCCACCAGGCGGTCGGCCAGGGTGAGGCGGCGCACGCGCAGCTCACCCTGCACGGAAGGCTGGCGCGTGAGGGAACGGGTGATCAGGTCGCCGTTGAGCTGGCCGGAAAACCCAAGCTGGCCCTGCACCAGCGACGAAATTCGTGCCAGGTTGACGTTGCGGATGGTGTATTCCAGGGCGTGCGAAGGATCCGGGCTCATCACTCCGCTGACCCTCATGAACTCCTCGCGGTTGCGGAAGACGAAATCGTTGAAGAAGAGTTCCCTTCCTTCGGTGTAGACCAGGGTGGGACGCTCCTCGCTGCGCCAGGCATACTCCTCGTTACCGAGCTGGAAACGCTCCACGGCGGCCTCCAGGCGGTCCGGCTCCAATACAGCCGACATGGCCAGGTCGAGACGGGCCTCCCCGCCTACCTGGCCAACGTGTTGGGTCAGTCCCAGCGAGTCGCCGTTGGCGGTCAGGCGGGTGACCACCGAATCGAGCTCCAGCGCCCCGCTGCTAAACGTCCCCACATGAGACTGAAACTCCAGGCTGGCGTAATCGCGGAAGGGGCGGTCGCTTCGGACATTGGCCGTCACCTGCATATTGCCGTTACGCAGGCGTGTCTCCCCCCAGCGTAGGCTGTCCGCATCCAAGGTTCCGCTCAGCAGCAGGGTGGGACCGCTGGTGTTGATGTTGAACTCAAGAGAGGCATCGGTGCTCACCTCAGGCAGCCCCGGAACATAGGAACGGAGCATGCCCACATTCTTTACCTGTGCCGTACCGTCGAGGGAGAGCGTATGACCGGGGTTTAAGACCGGCAATCTTCCCGTCGAATCCTGCACGCCTGCGGAGTCGGACATCATCACCTCCCGGCGGAAACGCCTGGGGAGGTGGTCCGCCCAGAACCGCATCTCTGCGGCGATGCGGGAGGGCACGATAGTGCCATTGAGGGTGAGGTCCAGGAAGGTGCTGGTCAGCCGCAGACTGCGGCGCTCGGAGTCCGGGCGGTTCAGATCCACGTAAAATTGGTGCGGCTCCAGGGTGTCCCCCGCCACCGCCGAGCGGGCAATATCCAGGTTGGCCTGACCCTGCAGACTGTCGGGGCCGGTGCCGCGGAACGCCACGTTGTAGTCCAGGTTGAGCCGGGTGACCGGCGCCCCGCCCCCGGGCAGCAGCTGCGCCAGGTCGAGGTCGCCCGCACCCCCCTGCAGGGAGAAGGCCGGCTCGCGACCGGTAAAGGTGACCGATCCCTTGCCGCTGACCGACTGGCGTCCCGCCCGCCAGTCGTAGCTGTGACTAAGCTCTCCGCTTTGCAGGGAAGCCCGAAAGACCAGGGAGTCGACGGGCACGCCGTAAAGCCTGCTGTCGGTAATGGTGGCCGAGATCTCGGAGACAGCCTCCTGCAGACGGAAACCGGTACCGTCCAGGCGCGAGGTAAAATTAATCCGGGTGCTGTCGCCGGGGTGACCCAGCAGGGGCGCTGCGTCCACATCCCTTCCCTCGAGCGTGAGGGCGTAGCGGTGGGGCGGTGCCGTACGGACTCCCCCCTCCAGGGCGAGCGAGCCGTAGTGCGAACTCTCCAGGGCCAGGTCGGCGCCCAGCGAATCGGCCGTGCCGC